>NZ_JBDPMH010000023.1:0-115166 GCF_039871735.1 Plantactinospora sp. B24E8 | reverse complement strand
TCCGTGCAGATGGTTGTCTTGGTCGATAACCCATCTACCGGAGACCTCACCGCATCCCGGTCACCGACACGCCCAGCCGATCTACCTCACAGCCAGGACCACAGGGCACTTATGACACACGGCCTAGCCCCGCGAATCGATGCCGACCTCGGCTTTCAGGAAGGCTATCAATGACGCGCCCAAGGCACGGACCCTCCCGCGTTGGGGAACATGAACCACCAGAGTAGGCATGCCACCGGCCAGTAGGTCAGAGCCGCAACCGCGAAGTACCACGGCCGCCAGCCCTCCAGCAGACCGGAATATCCTTGCCCGACGGCCCACCTGTGCGTGGCCCAGGTCCACAGGCCATAGCCCATCAAGAAGGCAAGGGACCAGCCAATGCGTGCTGCCTGGCTTGGACCCCGGCTCCGCCAACGAGAGACCGAAGCGACCACCGCGCGCATCACGAACCCATGATGCCCTGCCTTGCCCTCCGGAGCTGGTGGCGATTCTGCGGGAGCACCTCGACCGGTACGGGACGGCGTCGGACGGGTGGTTGTTCTTCAGCGAGCGGAGCAACGTGGTGGCGGCGTCGACGTACTCCGGGTCTGGGACGAGACGCGGACTCTGGCGCTGGCTCCGGCGCAGGCCGCCTCGCCGCTGCCCGGGCGGCCGTACGACCTACGGCACGCTCCCGCCCCGGAGGTCGCGGATCGGACCGGTCACTCCGTCGACGTGCTGCTCAAGGTGTACGCGAAGTGCCTCGACGGTGACCGGTCTCGGATGAATGAGCGCGTCGAAAGGGCACTGGCCTCATGATCCGTTGCGATCGTCCGTGCCAGGATTCTCGAATGCTTCAGTCCGTAGAGATCAAGACTGTCCTTGCTTTAGCCGCCTCACCTTTCCACAACCTTCACTGGCCCTGTCTGTCAAGGTGAGTTGAGGCCAGCGGTTCATAGCAAGTCCGCCGGACAGGGCGAGTTCAGGATCGAGAAGCGTTGACTACTGCTGTTGAGATGGTCCTGGCTCAGGATGGGGTCATGAGTCGCAGAAAGGGCCCGCGTTCCGGAACGTGTCAAGGGATTGAGGCCAGCGGGAGTTCAGCGGCTTGTCGTTTCGGTTCGGGTTTGTTGATCCAGACCTGGCGGGCAGGTCGAGGATCTTGGGTAGTAGCCGGGTGGTGCCGAACCGTTCCGGGCGCGCCGTGCGGCTGCGGCGAGGGCGTCCTCGCGGTTGGCGCGGGCGTCCTCGCGGTTGGCGCGGGCGTCCTCGCGGTTGGCGCGGGCGTCCTCGCGGTTGGCGCGGGCGTCCTCGCGGTTGGCGCGGGCGTCCTCGCGGTTGGCGCGGGCGGTGTGGTGGCGGCCGTGGTCAGCCCGACCGGGAAACCGTCAACCGGCTGCTGCACCGCTTCTACACCCGATGCGCCGCCACCGACCTGCCCGAACTGCACCGCCTCGCCGCCACCATCGAGAATCGAATCGGTCAACCAGACCTTCAAAGGCCAAACCTGGAGCAGCAACACCGTGGCCGAACCCCGGCAGGCGTGGTCGTACGCGTCCTGCAACGCATCCTTTGCGTTGACCGCCACCATCTGGCACAACAGGCCAACCCATCATGCGCTCACTTGTCGCGTACGACCACTGACCCGTTGGAATGGATCACCCACAGAGGGCTTCGCCCCGGACGATCAAGCGGTAATGGTGGGTGATGACCGATCCGTACCGATGAGGTAGCTCAAGAATTCAGGGCTTCCACCGCTTGCACGATCATGGGGTTGTCGGACTGGAGCTGCTTCAGCCACCCAACGTTCTCCAACGGGTACTGGTTGATGAGAATCAGCGTTTGCTCGACATCGGCGATCTCTGCGTAATGCTGGGCGATCACCTCCTGAAGCCCGACAACCAGCAGACGCTTGGCATCGACGTTCGACAGTTCGGGAGCTTCGAGAAAACCGACAGGTCGGATCGGGCCAGCGTCGACCCGTCCGTCCTGACAAACGTTCTCCTGCGGGTATTCCCTCAGAAAGATCCGGGTGTCGGGAAACTGGTAGGTCTTGTCGATGACCGCCGTCAACCCGGCCAGCAGCTCGGCCTTCGCGCTCCGGTCGAGTCCGGATGGAACCTCGAGAAACATCAGTGGCATGACAACTCCCTGCGTCGATCGCACCCAGCCGAGGGTCAGCGTGGGCTGTGGCCTGACTAGGCCCACTCTAGCAGTGAAGTTGGAAAAACCAACCTTGAAGTTGGAAACTTGAACTCTGTGTTACGATCAACACATGGCTGGACAGCGGAAGTACCACGACGCCTGTGCGGTGGCCCACGCCTTGGACATCCTCGGCGAACGCTGGGCACTGCTGGTCGTACGCGAACTCCTGCTCGGACCGAAACGGTTCAGTGACCTGCGGGCGGGACTGCCGTCCGTGAGCACGGACATGCTCACCACACGGCTCCGGGAGCTTGAGTCGCACGGTGTCGTACGCCGACACAAACTGCCCGCTCCCGCAAGTTCCTGGGTCTACGAACTCACGACATGGGGATCGCAACTCGAGCCGATCGTCGTGTCACTGGCCCAGTGGAGCAGTCAATCGGCCGGGCTGGCCGATCGCGCCAACGAGCCGCTCAGCGTCGACTCCGCCGCGCTGGCCCTGCACACCCTGTTCAAACCCGATGCCGACCCGCGTGTGGCCGCCACCGTCGAACTACGCCTCAATGGTCAACCATTCAGGGTGAACGTGACACATGGCGCGCTCAGCGTAGAACGCGGCGAGGCGCCAGACGCTGAGATCAGCATCACCACGGACCCTGCGGCGCTAACCGCGCTGCTCACAGGCACGAGTTCCTTGAACGCGGAGCGCAAGGGCGGTCGTACCAACCTGCATGGAGACCCCGCCGCCGCGCAAAGGTTCCTCGATCTATTCGGCACGCCCACTCACGACACGGCAACTCCCTGAGCCTCGATCCACCGATGAGGGTCGGCTCGACGGGACCTCGGATATAGAAAGTGCCCTCTGAACTGGAAGGATAGGAGTTACGACGCTTCTATCACCTCTCAGAGGGCGGTCGGAGACCCTTTAGGTTGATCTATGCGTTGAGTCCGTTTGGAGATCGTTCTGCGGGTTCATGGTAGATAGTGATCACTCGATGGCGTGAAGAATGAATACCGGTCATGTCCTGGCCACCGGTTGCGGTGTTGGGCTGGTCATGAGTGATCGCAAGCCGTACCCCAGCGACGTCACCGACGAGCAGTGGGCGATGATCGGCCCGTTCCTGAACGCGTGGAGAGCCAAGCGGGTCTCGGTCGCGGGCCGCCACGGGGAACAGGATCTGCGGGAGGTGCTGAACGCGATCTTGTACCAGAACCGGACCGGCTGTCAGTGGGCGTATCTGCCGCACGACCTGCCGCAGAAGCCGGTGACCTACTACTACTTCGGGTTGTGGCGGGACGACGGTACCGACGCCGCGATCCATGACCTGCTGCGCTGCCAGACGCGGGAGAAGGCCGGCCGGGCCGAGGACCCGACCGCAGTCGCGGTGGACACCCAGTCGATCAGGGCCGCGAACCACGTCCCGGCCGCCACGACCGGTAAAGATGCCGGCAAGAGGGTACCGGGTCGCAAGCGGGGCCTGGCCGTGGATGCGTTGGGCCTGATCATCGCGGTCGTTGTCACCGCGGCGTCGGTCACCGACAACCAGGTCGGGATCGAACTGCTCGACAAGGTCGCCGAGCACACCCCGACGGTGACCCATGCCTGGGTCGACGCCGGCTTCAAGCAGGACTTCGCTGTTCACGGAGCCGTCGTGGGCATCGACATCGAGGTCGTCAAGCGATCCGACACCCTGCCGGGGTTCGTACCGGTCAAGAAGCGGTGGATCGTCGAGCAAGCCTTCGGCACCCTGATGCTGCACCGCCGCCTGGCCCGCGAGTACGAAAGCCGGCCCGAGTCATCGGTCTCGCGGACACTGTGGGCGGCGACGGCGAACATGGTCCGCCGGTTGACCGGTACCAGTACCCGGACCTGGCGAAACGGGTAGACCGCCGGTGCACCTCGACACGATCCTCGGCCTGATCACCGAACGCGAAACCAGCGCACGCCGGGCCGCTGAGCAACTCCGCGCGCAGATCGCCGCGCTCACCAGCGAACTCGCCCGCATCGACGCTGAACTGGCTGACCTGACGACCACCCGCAGCACTCTGCGCGTTCTGGCCGCCGCCGAGTTCACCGCCGACGACCCGACCGTGACCAGCTCCGCCTACCAGCAGATCCTCGCCGTCCTGGCCGCGTCCGCCACAGGGATGCGCGCCAAGGACATCTGCCTCGCACTCGACATCGAGCCGCTACCGAAACACGTCGAAGGCACCCGCGCCAAGCTGAAACGCCTGGTCAGCCGGAATGTCCTCACCGAGAGCGAACCCGGAATATTCGCTCTATCCCCAAAAAGGACCTAATCTCCGCAACCGCCCTCTCAGGTGCTCGCCGTACTCAACGGCGTGTCCCGGCGCACCTTCTACCGGTGGCGTGAGCTGGGCATCGCCCCGAAGTGCATCAAGCTCCCAAACGGTGAGCTGCGCATCGAGCGGCGCGGCCTGCGGGCTTGGCTGGAGCAGCATCGGGAGGCGGCGTGAAGTCGCGCGAAGTGCGGATTCGCGGTATCCAGGTCAACGCGCTGGCCAAGCGGAAGAAGTCGTACACCGTCCGGTGGCTGGTGGCGACGGAGCCGAAGTCTCGGACGTTCGGCACTCGGGCGCTGGCCAACAACTTCCGCTCGGACCTGATGCAGTCCGTGAATCGTGGCGAGGCGTTCGACACCGATTCCGGGCTGCCCGATTCGCTGGCTAGGCCGGACGAGTCGGTGACCTGGCTGGCCTTCGTACGGCGGTATGTCGACATGAAATGGCCGGTTGCCGCCGCGAAGTCGCGAAGTCGCGGGACAGCATGACGGACGGGCTGGCGGCCGTGACCGGCCTACTCGTCCAGGACCTGCCCGGCCGGCCTGATCCCGCGCTGGTGCGTCGGGCGCTTCACGAGTACGAACTTCCGCCGGCCGCCCGGCAACTCGACCGACCGGCGGAGGTCGCCGCTGCGCTGCGGTGGCTCGGCAAGGCGTCCCGTCCGCTGCCCTCCCTGGCGGAAGCGTCGGTGGTCCGGCCCGCGCTGGATGCGCTCGGGCTTCGGATGGATGGCCGGCCGGCCGCCGCCTCGACGGCCAGGCGGCGGCGCTCGGTGTTCTACAACGTGCTTCAGTACGCGGTCGAGCTGGAACTACTCGACTTCAACCCGGTCGACAAGCTGCGCGTACGGTCCACTCGACGCAAGGTGACGGTGGAGATCGACCGGCGGGTGGTGGTCAACGTCGGCCAGGCGCGAGACCTGTTGACCGCAGTGACCTACGTCGGCCGGCGCGGCAAGGACGGCCGGCGGGGTGAACGGCTACGGGCCTTCGACGCCTGCCTCTACTTCGCCGCGCTGCGGCCGAGTGAGGCGTTGGGCCTGCGGCAGCGGGACTGCCACCTGCCCGACTCGGGTTGGGGCCTGCTGACAGTGGAGAAGTCGCGGCCGGCGGCGGGCAAGCGGTACACCGACAGTGGCGAGGTGCACGACGAGCGTGGGCTCAAGCACCGGGGCGAGACGGAAGCGTGTGAGGTGCCGATCCCGCCGGAGCTGGTGACGATCCTGCGGGAGCACATCGACCGGTTCGGCGTCGGCGAGGATGGTCGGCTGTTCCGCAGTGAGCGTGGCAACGTGGTGGCGGCGTCGACGTACTCCCGGGTCTGGGAGGAGGCTCGGACGTTGAGCCTGCCACCGGACCGGGTGGTGTCCCCACTGGCGGGGCGGCCGTACGACCTGCGGCACGCGGGCGTCTCGCTGTGGCTGAACGCCGGGCTACCCGCTCCGGAGGTCGCGGATCGGGCCGGTCACTCGGTCGACGTGCTGCTCAAGGTGTACGCGAAGTGCCTCGACGGCGACCGGAGTCGGATGAACGAACGTATCGAGGCGGCGTTGTCCGCGTGATGATCACGTGTGGGGTGCGAGGGGCCGTGGCCGATGCTGCGGCCTCTCCGCTTTTGTGGCCTCTGACCTGCGCGAACACGCCTCGAAAGAGGCCCAAGATCATTGCACGTATTTTGCACGACTGGCGACAAACGGCGGCTCGGGTAGCCTACGGCTGCCTACGAGATCACATCGGCCGGAGAGTGTTTCCGCTGGTCGGAGGGCGTTTTCGCTGATCGTCGAGGTGCCCCCGGCAGGATTCGAACCTGCGACACACGGTTTAGGAAACCGATGCTCTATCCCCTGAGCTACGAGGGCCTGGTGATCCACACTACCTAGCGGCGGCTGTCAGCGTACCGCAGGGAGCCCCGGCGGCGGTCAGCGCTGGCACCGCCGCCAGCGGACCGCACACCGACCGCACGTGATCGGGCCGGATAGGCGGACCGCCACCGGCGATCATGGTCCGGCAGCGTCGGTCACCGCCGGTCAGGGACGGCAGGAGTCTCTACGCGAGTTCGCACAGCGCCACCTCTCCTGATCTTGGTTGTTTGGGCTGGTAGGGGGCCTTGTCGCGGATGCAGGCCCAGAGGACGTTGAGGCGTTGTCTGGACAGGGCTGCGGTGGCTTGGCGGTGTGGGTTTTTCCTTCGGCTCGTTTCTTGTCGTAGTAGGCGCGTGATCGTGGGCAGTGGGTCAGGGCGGTGAAGCTGGACATGCTGAACACCCGGCGTAGACCCCGGTGGTATCGGTGCGGCCGGATCTGATGACCTTGCCGGCGTCCGGAGTCGCGGGAGATCGGGGCGAGCCCGGCGTGGGCGGCGAGCGCTGCGGCGCTGGGGTAGGTGGTGAGGGTGCCGGCGTGGGCGAGGAACTCGGCGGCGAGGGTGGTGCCGATACCCGGCAGGCTGGTGACGATCTCTCCCAGTTCGTGCTCGGCGACCACCGCGGTGATGGTTTTCTCGATGGCGACGATGCGGTCGTTGACCGCTTCCAGATCGGTCGCCATCTGCGCCAGGATCCCGGCCGCAGTGGCCTCCCCCGCGACGGCGACGGTCTGCGTCCGCGCGGCAGTGAGGACTTTGGCGGTCAGCGCTTTGGCGGCCCGGACGCCGTGCTGGCGCAGGTAGGCCAGGATGCAAGCTTCGCCGGCACGGCGCAGCCCGCCGGGGGTCTGCCACTGGACGAGGAGCCGAAGCGCGCCCTTGCTGCGCAGGTTCAGCGTCTTCTCCAGGGCGGGGCTGATCATGGTCAGCAGGTCCTGGATGCGGGCGGTGAGGCGGACCCGGTCGGCGACCAGGTCGAGGCGGCGGGAGACGAGCAGCTTCAACTGCTGCTGCACCCCGTCCGCGAGGGTGAGGGTCGGTAGATCGGCGCGCATGCGCAGGGTCTGGGCGATGACGTAGGCGTCGTGAGCGTCGGTCTTGCGTTCGCCGTGGAACGCCTCCGCCATCCGCGAGGTGACGGTGCCGCTGACGTAGCGCACGTCCGCACCCCGGTCGAGCAGGACCGCCAACAGCAGCGAGGCAGGTCCACCCCGCAGGTCGACGGCCCAGCGGATCGGCTTGCGGCGCTTACCGAGCCGTCCGGCGATGCCGGAGATGGCCTGCTGGTCGTTGGGGATCTTCTCGGACAGAACGACGGTGCCGTCGTCGTTGACGACGCAAACGTGGTGGTGGGTCTTGCCGACGTCGACGCCGGCCCACAGGCTGCCCACCGGGCATCACCCTCTTCGGTTGTCTGATCAAGGGGCGTGGACCCCGCCGCGGTTCAGTAGTCACAACTTCGGAAAGGGCGATCGGTCGCAAGTCTCCATCCAGTGCTGATACAGCGGTCATCAGCGAGGGCCGGGGCGTCCTACTCCAAGCTGGCCATGACATCGGCAGCACACACCCAGACAGTCACCCGACCCTCCGGGTCCACCCCGCCAAACGACGCAGTTCGATGTCCGGTTGCGGGTCCCGACGGACGCCTGGAGCGCACCGCCGCCGGCGTCGACTGTCTGGGGCGTCACGCTGGCACGCCGCACCGGCCCTCCACGATCCTCGTCGCACCTTGGCGACGGTCAGCGGGGAACCATGCGTCAGGTTTCGAGACCTGTGCGGTTGAGGCGTTCGAGCAGGCTGGGCTTGCGGGCGTGCACCGTCCGTAGCTCGGCCAGGCGATTTCGGAACGATGTGCTGTCTCCGTCTCGTTCAGCGAGGTCGCGCAGGTCGACGAGGAGTTGAACGGCGGTGTCGTACTCGCGGGGTTTCTTCGTGGCGATGAGTTCGGCGACCCGCTGCCAGGCGGCGGGTTGGTCGACTGCGAGGGTGTCAAGGTGTCCTTGCCGTGCTGCCGCAGCGGACCGTTCGCGGCGAATCCGGTCGCGTTCGCGTTGCTCGGCGTCCCGTCGTTCCCGTTCGGCGCGCAGGTCCGCGGCGGTGGCGAGCAGTTCCCCGGCGGTGCGGGCGGCTGCCGGGGTGGGCGTACCGGTGGGGTGCGCGTCGCGGTAGCGGCGCAGCAGTCGGCTGCGCAGGTGGCCGTCGCCGGTGATCAGGTCGGTCAGGATGGCGTCCTTGTCCCAGGCGGGCAGCCCTACGACCCACGTGCGTAGTTGCGCGGCGGTCGGTTCACCGGAGGCGGCCGGCGGCGACTCGGCCGCCGCGGCCGCGATCAGGTCGGGGTCGATGCGTAGGAACTCGGCGACGGCGGTGAGGGGCGCGTCGAGGGTGCCCAGTCGGGCTGGGACGGGTGGTTCGGGCTCGTCGTCGGCGATGTCCTCGGACTGTACGCAGCGGAGTCAGGCGAGGTAGAGCAGGCGCAGGTCGCCGGCGGCGAGGCCGGCCCGGACCGGGATGATGGAGGTGAGCAGGCCGTGGCCGTCGAGGTCCCATTCGTCGGTGCCGTCCTCGTCCTCGTCGTGGAGGTCGATGATGACGTGCTCGCCGGCAGTCCAGGCGCAGGCGCTGTCGCCTTGGCAGTACTGGGCGGCGGTGGCGGGGTCGAGCACGTGTTTCGGTAGCCGCAGCATGAGCTGGCGGGTGCCCCAGTTGGCCAGGTACAGGTGCGCGTCGAAGTACCGTTACATCAGCGTGCGCGGGTCGCCCTTGAAGTTGCCCCACTCGTAGGTGTTGACGAAGCTGGTGGCGGTGATGTCGGCCCGGGTCGACAGCGACCGAAGCTCGGCCCGTTCCCGGCCGGTGAGGGGCCGGTCGACGGCGCTAAATTCGTAGTACTGGTATTCGCTCACTGCGGACTACCTTCCGGCCCAGTGTCGGTAGGCGTCGATCCACGCGGCGCCGTCCGGCGCCGGGGTGGGTAGCGGCAGGTCGAGCAGGTCGATCCTCTGCCGGTGGCGGCCTCGGGCGCAGACCGCGACGACGCTGTCCGCGGTCGGGTCGATCTTCCGCACGGTGACCTCGACGCCGAGGACGGTGGTGGTGGTGAACGGCACCGCCAGATGCTCCTCGATCATGGTGAACAGGCCGGTGGGCTGCTCGTCGTCGCCGTACGCGTCGACCGTGGCTTCCTCAAACATCGCCTCCAGCGCGGCGTTGCCCTTCGATGCCATCGGCGGATGGATAGCGGACCGGTGTCGGGGTGCTCGAAGCCCGATGCGCGAGGATGGTCGGCATGAGTTCGGTGGCCGAGTTCGTCGATCTTCGGCGGGAGGTGGAGCGGTTACGGGCGCATGACGCCCGACTGGCACGTCCGCTGGACCTGCGCGGCCAGGACACCACCGCGGCACCGGAGCAGTTTCGCACCGGTGGAGCCGCCGGGCCTGGTCACCATGGCCTCGCCGACCCGGGACAAGCTGGCGTTGTTCGCCGACCGGTTCCGGGTCGACCTGTACGCCGTGCGGCGCAAGAACAGGCCCACTTGAAGATCCGAAGGTACAGCCGGACAGCTCGCGTACGTGGCCAGCCTGTCCGATCTCGGGCCTACCGGTCGCGCCGGCCAGGGCTGCAGGCCAGGGCGCCTACCCAGGCGCAACAGCTCTGGACGCAGGTTCCACGATCACCTCGGAGACCCTTGGCGCCTCGCGCGTCTCGCCGCTCTCCGGAGCCGGGTGGGTAGGGTGGGTAGCCGTTCGCGTCCTGTGGAGGAGAACGATGACCGCTCAGCCATCCAGGCCCACGTTCGGTTTGGACGATTTCGGGCTGGACGACCGGATGCGGCTGTTCGGTTACGTGACGGCGGAGAACCGGTTCGCCTATCTATGGCTGCTGCGGGCGTTCGACTCAGCACGGTCCAGCTACCACGTGGTGCTGCACACCTCCGACGTGGCCGCGGCGCTGGCGACGCTGCACGAGGCGGACGCCGACTGCCCGGACCCGGCCGGGCTGGAGTTGCCGCGGCTGCTCGACGCCCTGGTGGAGTGGGGTGTGCTCGACCGGGGACAGGACGGTTCCCGGGCCACGACGCTGGCGGAGTACCGCAACCGGCACTCGGTGTACCAGTTCACCGAGGCGGGCTACCGGGCGCACCGGGCGGTGGAGGCCGTGCTGTCGGCGAGCATGGACGACTCGACGCTGTCCCGGCTGGTCTTCGCCGACCTGCTGGCGGACCTGAACGCGCTCGCCGCAGCCAACGAGGCCGGGGACGCCGAAGAGGTCTACCGGAAGTTCAACCGGTTGGACCGGGCGCTGGCCGACATCGCCGAGCGGGCCGCCCGCTTCTACCACATGCTGGGCGACCTGGGCCGAACCAACGACGTGCGGCCGGAGGTGTTCCTCGCCCACAAGGACGCGCTGCTGGCGCACCTGCGGGACTTCCACGACGAGTTACAGCGGTACACACCCCGGCTACGCGCGGCGGTGCACGAGGTCGAGGCCACCGGCCTGGACCGGCTGATCGAGGCCGCCGCCGAGGCCGACGAGCGGCTGTTCCACACCCCGGTGCAGCGGCTGGAGGACTGGCGGCGGCGCTGGGCGGGGCTGCGGTCCTGGCTGGCGCCGCCAGGCCCGGAGCAGCCCAGCGAGGCGGACCGGTTGTCGGACGCCACCATCGCCGCGATCGGTGACGTGCTGGCCCTGCTGCGTCGGGTCACCGAGGCGCGTCGCGGCGGGGTGAGCCGGGAGTCGCAGTTGCGGCACCTGGCCGCGTGGTTTACCCACGCCGGCACCCAGGAGGCCGCGCACGCCCTGTTCGACGTCGTGTTCGGCCTCGGCGCTCCGCGCCACGTCGGGGTGGCGCACCCGGATCCGGAGGGGATCGCCAGCCGGCTGTCGTGGTGGGAGGCGCCGGCAGTGGAGTTGTCCCGCACCCTGGTGACCACCGGCCGGGCACCGGGGCAGGGCCGGGGGCGGCCGGCCCGGCTGGACCGGGTCGACGACCGGCGGCACCGGCTGCGCGGCGAGCAACTCACCCGGGAGCACCGGTTGGCCGACGCGGCGACGGCGCTGGCCACCGAGGGCGTGGACGATCACCTGTTGGACCGGTCGCAGACCCAGGTCCTGCTGCGCCTGCTCGACATCGCCCTAGCCGCCCGGGTGGGCGGCCGGGCCGGGGTGCCGCTGGCGTCCGCCGCGCACGGCGTGCGACTGACCCTCACCCCGACGCCGGGCCGGTTCACCACGGTGCGCACCGCCGAGGGCCGGCTGCATCTGGACGGGTACGCGTTGACGGTCACCGCCGCGCAGCACACCGCGGTCCGCCGACCCGAGCTGGTGCCGGCGTGACCGCGGAGGCAGGGGCGCCGCGGCCGGCGGCCCACCGGTTCGCCGCCGACGTCCCCGAGTTGGAGCTGGCGGACTACCAGCGGGCGGTCCGGCTGGTCCTGCGCCACCCGCTGATCACGGCGACCTGGCCCAACGAGCGGGCACTACCCCGCGTACGGCGGTTCTCCGCCACCCTGCGCCGGGATCTCGCCGAGGCGTTCGGATACCGGCTGGAGCTGCACGGTTCCACAGCCCGGCTGGTACGGGCGAAGGACCAGCTCGACGGCACCCAACCGGCGGTGTCGCGCACCGGGCGGCCGTTCGACCGGCAGCGCTACGCGTACCTGTCGTTGTGCCTGGCGGTGCTGGGCCGCGCCGGGATCCAGATCACCCTCAGCGAGTTGGCCGACTCGGTGGCCGGCGACGCGAACCGGATCACCGGTCTGGGGTTGGATCCGGATCACGGCCCGGACCGGCGGGCGTTCGTGGACGCGGTCGGCTGGCTGGAGGAGCGGGGCGTGCTGCGGCTGGCCGACGGCTCCAGCGCCGCCTGGGCCAGTGACCCGGGCGCCGGGGAGGCGCTGTACGACGTGGCGCGGGACGTGGTGTTCGCGCTGTTCCGGCCAACCCGGGTGCTGCAGCACATCGACTCGGTGTCGGCCCTGCTGGACCGGGCGATGAGCAGCAGCGGCAACGCCGAGCGCCGGCAGGCGGCCCAGGCGGCCCGGCGGGCGGTGGTGGAGTCACCGGTCGTCTACCACACCGACATCGACCCGGCGGTCGCCAACCATCTGCGCGGCTCCGCGCTCGCCACCGACCTGGCCCGGCTGACCGGTCTGCGGGTGGAACGGCGGGCCGAGGGCGTCCTGCTGGTGGACACCAGCGGGTTCACCGCGGAGCGGTTCCCGGGCATCGGCTCGGTGGCGCAGGCCGCGGTGCTGCTGGCGGTGGAGATGGCCGACCGGGTGGCGGATCCCGACGGCCGCCGGGTCAAGCGGCTGACCCCGCCCGACGGGCACGCCCGGCAGCAGGCGCTGGCGAGCCAGATCGACGCCGGCCTGCCCACGGCCACCCTGGTACGCCTCGACGACGCCGGTCCGGACGAGCCGTGGACCGCCGAGGACCGGAGTGACAACGACGAGGCCGAGGGGGCAGGCCGGTTGCCGTTCGTCACCGACAGGTTCCTGCATACCGCCGTCGGGGAGATCCTGCAGCGGTACGGGACCGCGTTCGGAGCCCAGTGGCACGCCGACCCGGAGCGGCTGCGCGCCGAGGCGGTCGCGCTGCTGGAACGGTTCGGCGCGGTCACCGCCGTGCCGGGCGGGGTGCTCGTCCGGCCGCTGGTGGGCCGCTACCGCCACACCATCGCCATGGTCAAGCGCCGTGCCACCACCGAGACCTTGTTCTGAGGGAAGTCGATCGTGATCGAACAACGCGCCGTCCGCCGGTTCGCCCCCACCCGGGCCGGGATCATCAACCTGTGGGACTACCGGGACGAGGAGTTCAGCTTCGTCGACGGGTGGCTGGTGCTGCGCGGTCCCAACGGATCCGGCAAGACCAAGGCGCTGGAGGTGCTGTTCCCGTTCGTCCTCGACGGGCGGATCGAACCGCGCCGGCTCAACCCGTTCGCCAGCGAGGACCGGACTATGAAGTCGAACCTGCTCTACCGGGGGCAGGAGGTCACCCACGCGTACGTGTGGATGGAGTTCGGCGACGGCGACCAGTACGTGACCGTCGGCATCGGGTTGCGGGCACACCGGCACGTCGACCGGGTCACCCGCTGGCACTTCGTGGTCGACGGCCGGGTCGGGGTGGACTTCTCCCTGCTGGACGCCGACGACCGGCCACTGACCCGCCGCGATCTGATCGACCGGCTGGGCGCCGAGGCGGTGCGGGACTCGGCCGAGGACTACCGGCAGCTCGTCGACGCCCGGCTGTTCGGCCTCGGCCCGGCCCGCTTCGAGCAACTGCTGGACCTGGTACTGACCCTGCGCAAGCCGCAACTGGCAAAGGACCTCAACCCGGTCGAGCTGTCCCGCACGCTGCAACGGGGGCTGCGCCCGGTCGAGGACCACCTGCTGGTGGAGGCCGCTCGCTCCTTCGACGACATGGAGGCGGTCGCCCGTACCCTCGAAGGGCTGGTGGCGGCGGACGGCGCCACCGCCGCGTTCCTGACGGTCTACTCCACCTATCTGCGGACCCACGCGCGGGCCGCCGCCGACGCCCTGACCGCCCGCCGCGACGCGGTCGCCACGCGGTCCAACGCACTCGACGACGCCCGTCACGCGGCCGGCGCGGCGGCCGAGGCGGAGTCCGCGGCGGGTGAGCGGCTGCGGGCCGTGGAGGGCGAACCCGGACGGCTGCGCGCCCACCTGGACAGCCTGAAGGCCTCGGCGGCATACCAGTCCCACGAGCAACTCGCCGACCTGCAACGGCACGTGCACGACCTGGCCGAGGCGGCCGGACGGGCCGACGAGGCGGTCGTCGCCGAGGAGAGCGCGGTGGCGCGGCGGCGTACCGAATCGGAACGGGCGACGGTCGCGGCCCGGGACACGCGGACGGCGGCCGACCGGCTCGCCGCCGATCTCCTGCTCGACGCGGAGGCGGCCGGAATCGCCTGGAGCGTCGACGACGTCGCCGCGGACGACCTGGCGGCCCGGATCACCGCGCGGGCCGCCGCCCGCCGCGACGACGTGCGCGCCGTCCGCGCGCAGGTGACGCGGCACGACCAGGCCGACCGGGACCACGCCCGGGCCGCCGCCGACGCGGCCGGCGCCACGGCTGCCGCCGCCGACGCCGAGCAGGCCGAGCGGCGCGCCGAGGACGCCGTCACGCAGGCCCGCGCTCATCTGCGCGCCCAGATCGAGCAGTGGGCGCAGGGCAACGCCGGGCTGCTGGCCGACGTCGCGCGCCCGGACCTCGCCGCCGGGCTGAGCGCCGCCGTGGACACCACCGGCGAGCCGGGCGCGCGCACCCTGCGCGAGGTGTACGCCGACGCGACGGCCACCGTGGTGACCCAGCGGCGGGACCGGCTCGCGGCGCTGGCGGCCCAGCGGGCGGCGCTGGCCGACCGGCGGGCCGAGGTGGCCGCCGAACGGGACCGGATCGCCGCCGAGCACGACGACGCGCCACCCGCCCCGGTGACCCGGCCCGCACCACGCGCCGGCCGGCCCGGCGCACCGCTGTGGCGGCTGGTCCGTTTCGCCGACGGGGTGAGCGGCGCGGACGCAGCGGCGGTCGAGGCGGCGCTGCACGCGGCCGGGCTGCTGGACGCCTGGCTGCACCCCGACCCCGGGACCGCGACGGCCGCGCTGGCCGGCGACGACCTCGACGGCTACCTGCTGCCGCTGCCGCCGCACCGGCGGCCCACCGGGGTCACCCTCGCCGACGTGCTGGCCCCCGAAGAACAGGACGACGTGCCCGCCGCGCGGATCACCGAGGTGCTCACCTCGGTGGCGCTGGCCGACGTGACCACGCCCGACACCTCGCCGGTCACCATCGGCGTCGACGGCCGGTACGCCCAGGGCATCGCCGCCGGCCGGTTCGCCAAGACCTCCTGCGAGTACATCGGCGCGACCGCCCGGGCCGCCCGCCGCGCCGCCCGGGTCGCCGAGTGCGACCGGCTGCTCGCTGTCATCGACGCCGACCTCGACGCGGTGGACCGCGACCGCGCGTCCGTCGAGGCGCTGCTGGCGGCGGTGGACGCGGCCGCCGCGCACCTGCCGGCATCCGCGCCGGTCCACACGGCGCTGCGCGAGCTGGACCGGGCCGCCGCGACGCTACGCGCCCGGCAGGAGGCCAGCGAGGCCGCCGCCGCCCGCCTCGACCAGGCCCTGGCCGAGCGGGCCGCCGCCGCGGCCGCACTGCGCCGGAGCGCGGCGGAGCGGTCGCTGCCGGTCGACCGGCTCGACGACACCGCCGAAGCGGTGAGCCGCTTCGAGAAACGAGGGGTACGCCTGGAGGGCACGCGAACCGCCGCCGTGCGTGCCGCCGAGCAGGAGGACCAGGCCCGGCAGCGCCACGACGAGGCAGTCGACCGGTTCTCCGCCGCGGCGGAGACCGCACGCACCGCTCGCGCGCGGCACCAGGAGAAGGCGGAGGCGTACCGCACGTTGCGCGACAGCGTGGGCGCCGACGCGGAGCAGGTGCTGGCCGACGTGGCCCGGACCGCCGACGCCATCATCGGGGCGGAGCAGGCCGTCGAGCAGGCCCGCACCCAACTCGGCGCCGCCCGGGAACGGCGGGTCGCCGCGCTGACCCGGGTGGAGCTGGGCGAGCAGGCCCTGGTCGCCGCCGTCGCCGAGGCGCAGCACGACGCCCAGCGGCTGCGCCCGTACGCCCAACCGGACCTGCTGGGCCTGTTGCGCTGCCCCGCCGACCTGCGCTGGCCGGCGCTGACCCCGGACGACGAGCTGCATCCGCAGGTGGCAGCCCTGCACGAGGCGATTCTCGCCGCCACCCGGGAGCTGAGCCCCACCGAGACGTCGCTGAAGCAGAGCGCCACCCGGCTCACCACCGCGCTGACCGAGCTGCAGGCGCAGCTACCCGCCGCGGGCCTCGACCACCGGCCCGAGTGGGCCACCGACGACGGGGTGATCGTGGTCCGGGTCGCCGACGAGCAGGGCCTCACTCCCGTCGCCCACTTCGCCGACCGGATCGCCCGCGAGCGTCGTGGCCAGGAGCAACTGCTGACCGACTCCGAGCAGCGGGTGCTGGAGGACGCCCTGCTCGGGCAACTCGCCCGGCAGATCCACCACCGGACCATCGAGGCCCGCGACCTGGTGGCGGCGATGGACGGCCAGATGCGTGCCCGCCGGATGTCTTCGGGGCTCACCGTGGGCGTCGGCTGGCGGCTCGCCGACGACCTCGACGCCGAGCAACGCGACGTCTGCAAACTGCTCGAACGCGACCCGGCCCGGCTCGGGCCGGCCCAGCTCACCGCCATGCGTCGGCACTTCGCCGCCCGGATCAAGACGGCGCGGGCCGCCGCGCCCGAACGGCCCTACCGGGAACTGCTCGGCGACGTCCTCGACTACCGGCAGTGGCGCGCGTTCGCGTTCACCCTGCACCGGCCCGGCGGCGGCACCGAGGCACTGACCCGGGCCCGACACAGCCAACTCTCCGGCGGCGAGCAGTCGGTCTCCCTGCACCTGCCGCTGTTCGCCGCCGCCAACGCGCTGTTCGGCTCGGCCCGACCCGACGCACCCCGGCTGCTCGGCCTCGACGAGGCATTCGCCGGCGTGGACGACACCGGACGGGGTGAGCTGATGGCGCTGGCGAAACAGTTCGACCTGGACCTGTTCATGACCGGCTACGACCTCTGGGCCACCCACCCGGCGGTCAGCGGCGCCGCCCACTACGACCTGTCGCACTCCGCCGTGGAACACGCCGTGTCGACCGTGCTGCTGGTCTGGGACGGGTCGACCAACATCGCCGACTTCGACGGAACCCTGGCCCGCGCCCTCGGCTCCCCGGAGACCCGCCGCGCCCCCGGTGTTCGCGACGAACCCGAGCGGGCCGGCGTGCTGCTCGACCTCACCCACGAATGACCGACGATCGCGGCGAACCGCCGTCGGACCGGGCCGCCGCACACCCGTCGCTCATGCCGACCGGGTGGGATCGGCCGAGCGGTCCGGCGGATCTCGTGGATCAGCCCGGCTGGCGGCGGTTGCTGGCGGCCGCCCGGCGCAGCCTGGAACGCACCGGTGGCCGGCTCGACACCACCGTGACGCTCTCCACTCCCACCGACGACGAGCGCCTGGTGGTCATCGGCATCACCGGCACCCACCGCTCCGCAGCGGCGGCCCGCCTCAGTGTCCGCCTGACCGACGTGGACGAGCACCTGCGCGCGGCACACGCGACCGGCCTGGTCGAGGTGCTCACCGCAACGGCCCCGCTGCGCAACCTGCCGTCCGACCGGACACGCGAGACGGTGGCCCGCGACGCCGTCCTCGCTGTGGCCAACGACGGCCGGCACGCGAGCAGCCCCTGGTACGCCGAATGGCTCGACGGTTTGCGCCGCGCCGGCGCCTTGACCCGCGTCGTCCGCGCCGGACTGCCGTTCGAGGATGTGGTCCGCGTCCTGGACGCGCTGCCCGCGGCCGACGAACCGATTCCGGTCTTCGCCGACCGGGTACTGGACGACACGAAGGCCCTCACCGACGGGCCACTGCGCGGGCTCGTCCTCCGTGCCGTCGCCGCCTGGCAGCAGACGGCGCTTCCGGTCGACGGCGAGCAGGAACGGGCGTTGTGGGAATCGGTCGGTCTGGTCCCGGACGACCTCGCCAGCCAGGTGCTGGTGCTCAACGCACCGGCCACCGGCGGGCTGGTCGGGCGGTGGCTGACGGAAGCCGCACAGGCAGGTGTGCCAATGCGGGTCACCCTGCACCAACTGCGCCTGGCACCGCTCACACTGAACTGCCACGAGGTATACGTCTGCGAGAACCCCGCCGTGCTGCGCGCGGCCACCACCGCGCTCGGGGCCCAGGCCCCGCCGCTGATCTGCACCGAAGGGGTGCCGTCGGTCGCCGTTCACACGCTGCTGCGTGCCGCTCGGGGAGCGGTGATCCGGTGGCGCAACGACTTCGACTGGACCGGCGTACGACTGACGGCGGCGGCTCTCCAGCTGTATCCGGGCGCGGTCCCGTGGCGGATGACCGCGGCTGACTACCTGCCGGCGGCGGGCACCGGCACGGCCCTGCTCGGCACGCCCACCCGGACGCCGTGGGACGAGTCGCTGGGCGAGGCGATGCGGCGCACGGGCCGAGCGGTGATGGAGGAACGGCTGCTCGACCTGCTGATCGCCGACCTACGCGTGACCGGAGCCGGGTAACGGCTGGCAGGAGTTGACCAACTTGCTGGATGCCGTAGGTCGAACGCCGCAGGCCCGCGTATCGAACACGGGTGTCGCCGCAAATTGAAAGGGCGCCTCCTCGCAGATCGAACGTGCACTGGCACTTGTTGAGTTGACCGGTCATCGACGAAGTTCGACTCGCTCCGGAACTGCTGCTTGCCATCAAGGCAGCCGTCGCGGTGATGACCCGCATCCGGACGACAGCGAAGCCAAGCACGCTTGGCCTAGCGTTGTAAGCTGACGGGCATGAGTCGGTTCTCCGAGGATGAGCTGCAGGCGGTCATCTCCCGGTACGAGGCGACGCGGGCGCAGGCGTTGACCGAACGGGACGAGCAGCTACGGGCGTTTCACGCCGCCGGCTGGCGACCGGTCGATCTGCAACGGGTCACCGGATACAGCCGGGAGACGATCCGCCAGGCACTGCGACCGGAGGTCCGGCGCGCGACAAACCTCAGCCGGCGCCGCACATCCCCCCAACCGCCGGCGGACTACCGACCCTACGGTGACCGGAAGCCCTACGTGGTGGCCGAAACCCTTGCCGCGCTGCACGGCCCGACTGACGGCACGGTGACGCTTCCGCGTCATCTCGACTGGTCCGGGCATGCCGAGTACGACCTGAACCGGCCCGCACGCCTGGCCAGCATGTACAAGGTGGTACTCACCGAAGCCAGCACGGCCGAGGACCTGAACACCTGGCTCGACGCTGACCTCCTCCGGCGACTCTGGCCCACCCTCTGGCTGCCACCCCAACTCCGCCAGCACTGGGAGGAAGCCTTCCCCGAACTCGCCGCCACCCGCAGCGACGCGGCATAGCGGTGGACCCCTTCCACGAACGCCTCGCCCGTAACGGGCTCGCGGCGGCCGACCGATACGGCTTCGCACTGGCCGGCGGCTACGCGGTTCAGGCCGCCGGACTTGTCGAACGACCCAGCGAGGACGTTGACCTGTTCACCGCCTGGGACCGCCGCCAAGAGTTCACCGCCGCGATCGCCGCCGTCGTGAACGCCTACCGAGACGACGGCCTGACCGTCGAAACCGAGCGCCAGTACGACACCTTCGCCCGGCTGGCCGTCACCGACGGTGTGCGGGCTTCCAAGGTCGAACTCGGCGTGGACTGGCGCGCCAACGAACCGATCCTCATGGCGATCGGACCCGTACTCCACCCCCCGCATTCCGCTGCCCAATGAGCGGACGCCTCGGGTGATCGGCGTAGACGATTTCGCTCTGCGCCGGCGGCACCGCTACGCCACCGTGGTGATCGACGCCGAGACCCATGAGCGGACCGACGTGCTACCCGACCGCACTGCCGACACCCTCGAAGCGTGGTTGCGCGCACATCGGGGCGTCGAGGTCGTATGCCGCGACGGCTCGACGACCTACGCCGAGGCCATTCGCCGTGCCCTGCCCGACGCGGTGCAGGTCGCAGACCGGTGGCACCTATGGCACAACCTCTGTGAAGCCGCCCTCAGCGAGGTGCAGGCGCACAGCACCTGTTGGGCCCCTGTCCTGGACGCACCCATCTACGACGGCCCCCGCGCGCAGACGACCCAGCAACGCTGGCACCAGGTCCATGACCTGCTCGACCAAGGCGTGGGCCTGCTGGAGTGCGCCCGCCGCCTGCAGTTGGCCCTGAACACCGTCAAGCGCTACGCGCGAGCCGACCGGCCCGAGCGGATGCTCCGCGTCCCCAAATACCGTGCCAGCCTCGTCGACCCCTATCGCGAACACCTACGCAAACGTCGAGCCGAGGACCCCGGCGTCGGCGTCAAGCACCTCTTCGAAGAGATCAAGACCCTCGGCTTCACCGGCTGCCTCAACCTCCTGCACAAGTACATCAACCAAGGCCGCGCGGACGCCGACCGCAGCCACATCTCCCCACGCCGCCTCGCCCGGATGATCCTCACCAGACCCGACAACCTCAGACCCGAGCACCAAGATCTACTCGCACGGCTCACCGCAGCCTGCCCAGAGATGACCCAACTCGCCGCCGCTGTCGGACGCTTCGCCGAGCTCCTGACGCCTCAGCCCGGAAACACCGACCGGCTTTCGCACTGGATCCTGCAGGTCCGCGCGGGCGATCTACCTCACCTGCACGCCTTCACCCGCGGTCTGGAACGCGACCGCAACGCCGTGAACGCCGCGCTCACGCTCCCCTACAGCAACGGCCCCACCGAAGGCGTCAACACCAAGACCAAACGAATCGCACGTCAAATGCACGGACGAGCAGGCTTCACCCTGCTCCGCCACCGCATCCTCCTCGGATAACAGCACCCTCCGTCACCACCGAAAGTGAGACAGGGCCGTTGTTTTTACAGTCCCTCACCAGAACGCGGAACGGGCTGGTTTCCGGCAACGGAGACCAGCCTCGATCCGCCGCCAAGCCGCCGGGCGGGTTGACGGTCCATCAACTGGTCGGCCATGATGCCTCGATGTCGGCCAGGGTCGTTCCGGTGTCCTGTCCGTTGATCCACGCCGTCATGCCGCTCCAGAACGTTCCCGCGCCAACCTCCGACGGCATGAGGTCGGACGCGTCGAACCGGAACACCGCCCCCGGGTCCTGAAGTAGCGCCACCGACTGCTGGTCGATCGGGTTGACGACGTTCGTCACGTCCAGTTGCCGGTTCGCCGAAACCCAGTTGCCGAGCTTCGCCCGACTATTGGCGAAGTGCCACCGAACCGATCCTCATGGCGATCGGACCGGTACTCCACCCTGACGACGCGGTCGCCGGTTACCAGGCCGGCCTGGCCGATCCGTCCTGACCCACGCCCGATCCGCGCACCCACCGGGTCCGGGTACGCTGCCCTGCCCTGCCCAGACCGGGGCTGGGACCGGGACCGGTGCCCTATCCCCTGAGCCACGAGGGCGCGAGGGGGCGCAGCCTCGCGACCTGGGATTCCCTGGGCCGCAGGAACTGACCCGCGGTCACCCACGTCGCCCGTACCCCTGTTCGCCCAGCCCAGGACCAGCAGCATACGAATTCGGGTACGTCACCGGTGGTTGGCCGCGTGCCGGTGGAACGCCGTGTCGGTGGCCGTGTCAGGGCAGTGTCAGGGGGGTGACAGGCCAGCTGCCCATGGTGGTCGCATGACAAGTTCAGCGATCGCGGCCTCCGGGCTGCGGAAGGCGTACAAGGACAAGGTCGTGCTCGACGGCATCGACCTGGACGTCCGCGCGGGCACCATCTTCTCCCTGCTGGGTCCGAACGGGGCGGGCAAGACGACGACGGTGAACGTGTTGACCACGTTGGTGCGGGCCGACGGTGGCTCGGTGCGCGTCGCCGGGCACGACGTCGCGACCGAGGCGAAGGCGGTGCGGTCGGCGATCGGGGTCACCGGTCAGTTCGCGGCGGTGGACGAGTTGCTGACCGGGCGGGAGAACCTGCAGCTGATGGTGGACCTCAGCGGTCTGCGCACGAAGGACGGCAAACAGGTCATCGGTCAACTGCTGGGGCGGTTCGAACTGACCGAGTCGGCGGACAAGCCGGCGTCGACCTACTCGGGAGGCATGCGCCGGAAGCTGGATCTGGCGATGACGCTCGTCGGCGACCCGCGGATCATCTTCCTCGACGAGCCGACGACGGGGCTGGACCCGCGCAGCCGCCGCACGATGTGGTCGATCATCCGTGACCTGGTGGCGGATGGTGTGACCATCTTCCTCACCACCCAGTACCTCGAGGAAGCCGATCAGCTCGCCGACCGGATCGCGGTACTCGATCAGGGCCGGCTGGTCGCCCAGGGCACCCCCGACGACCTCAAGCGCCAGATCCCCGGGACGCACGTCCGGCTCCGGTTCGCCACCGTCGCCGAACTCGACGCTGCCGCGCGCGTCCTCAGCGACTCCACGCGGGACGACGAGGCACTGGCCTTGCGGGTTCCCGGCGACGGCGGGACGAAGTCGCTGCGGGCTCTGCTGGACCGGCTCGACGAGTACGCGATCAGCGCCGAAGAGCTCTCCGTACAGACCCCCGACCTCGATGACGTCTTCCTTGCCCTGACGGGCCGTACCACGGAGGTGGCCGCGCAGTGAGCAGCAAATCCCACTCGATCGTCATGTTGCGTCGCAACTTCCTGCACATCGCCCGGAATCCGACGTCGGTGTTCAACGCGGTCCTGATGCCGATCGTGCTCATGCTGATGTTCGTCTACATGTTCGGAGACGCGTTCAGCGTCGGTGTCGACTACATCGACTACGCGACACCGGGGCTCATGCTGCTGGCCGTCTGCTATGGGCTGGGGACGACCGCGACCGCAGTGAACTCCGACATGACGAAGGGCATCATCAACCGGTTCAAGGTCATGCACGTCTCTCGTGATGCCGTGCTGACCGGCCATGTCGTCGCCACTGTGCTGACCAACATGGTCGCCATCGCGGCCCTCCTCGGGGTGGCCTTCCTGCTCGGCTTCAACCCGTCGGCGGGTCTCCTCGACTGGCTCGGCGCGATCGGCGTCATTCTGCTGCTCAGCTTCGCGGCGAGCTGGCTCACCGTCGCCCTCGGGCTGTCGGCGAAATCTCCGGAAACGGCGGGCCTGGCCGCCGTACCGCTGATCATGCTGCCGTTCTTCAGCAGCGCGATCGTCCCCGCAGAGAAGATGGGAGTCGGACTCCGGCAGTTCGCGGAGTACCAGCCCTTCACCCCGATCATCGAAACCCTGCGCGGCCTCCTCAACGGCGCACCGTCCACCGGCACGGCGATCACCGCCATCGCCTGGTGTGTCGGCATCGCCCTCGTCGGATACCTGTGGGCGCGGTCCACGTTCACGAAGCGAGCGTGACCGCGGCCAATTGGCTCCAATCCGTCTCAGAGCCCTTTCGAGCCTCCTCGGCGAACGTCGCTTCGCCGAGGAGGCTTCGCACCGTCCGCTCGATCCGGGCCGCGTCGGGGTGGGAACGATCCGGCTGACCACGCACGGCGGCACTTGCCCCGAGCAGCCGCGCGGCCTGCTCGGGCTGGTCGCGACGCAGCGCCAGATCCGCGACCCCGACGAGCACCTGTGCGATCGTCGATGCGTAGCCAACCTCGAGCGCCGCCTCACACGCCGCCGCGCGATGCGTACGGGCCTCGCCGACGTCGGTGGCCAGGTAGCCCAGCAGGTCGTGGGTTCCTGCCCGGACACCCGCCTGCTGCGCCTCGTCGCCAAGCAGCGCCGTCATGACTCCGAGCTGCTCGTACGCCTCCTCGGCGTGGCCGCCCCAGCGCGCCAGCTCCGCTTTCGACAGCGCCAGTTCGGCGAGCGCGCCCGGCCACGTGACCCGTTGGGCGAGCCGTTGTGACTCGGCTATTGCCGCCGCGCTGGAAGCCTCGTCGCCCAGCAACCAGTAGAGCCGAGCCTGTCGGGATCGGACCCGGATGATCTCCTCGGCGGTGCCGACCTCGGTGACGACCGCGATTGCCTGTTCGTAGTACGCGCACGCGGTGGCGATATCGCCGCGCACGGCGAGTAGCTCCGCCAGCTCGGTCAGGGCGAACGAGATGCCGAACCGTTCACCGAGGGCCCGAAACTCGGCGAGTGCCTGCTCGAGATACCCGACCACATCCGGCCCGTCCTGGCCGAGCATGATCCGCATCTTGCCCAACTGAAGCCGGGCCAACGCGCGTACCCAGGGGTCCTCGTCGTCCAGCAGCGGTTCCCATGCCGCCAGGATCGCGTCCGGCGCCCGCAACATTCGTTCCAGCGGAACGACGAGCGACAGGCACGGGTGGCCGCGTCGACCGTGCCGGCTGAACCGGTATGCCTTGTGGATCCACTCGGCGGCGTGGTGTTCGTCGCCCAGCCCGGAGTTCACGAACAGCACCACGAGCGCGTACACCGTGGCCCGGATGCCGTCGGGCACCTCGCCGGGCGTTTCGATGGCCGCCGTCATCAGCTCCATGCCCTCGGTCCGGTAACCGCCGAGCCACCAGTACCAGCCGGCGCCGGCGGCCAGCCGCATCGCCGCATGCGCCTCACCCGCCGCGAGCGCACCGCGCATCGCGGCGGCGATGTTGTCGTGCTCGGCGTCGAGCCTGGCGAGCCAAGCCAACTGGTCGGCTCGGCGAAGCTGCGGCTCGGCAGTCTCGGCGAGGTCGGTGAAGTAGGCCAGATGCGCGTGACGCGCCAGGTCCGATTCCCCCGCCTCGGCAAGCCGGTGCCCGGCGTACTCCTTGATCGTGGCGAGCAGGCGGTAGCGCAACGCGCTGTCACCGTCCGCGATCAGCAGTGACCTCTCGGTCAATGCCGTGAGTATTTCGAGCACCTCCTCCTGCTGGATCGTGTCGTCCGCGCAGACCCGTTCCGCGGCTTCCAGGCTCGCCCCGCCGGCGAACACCGACAGCCTGCGCAGGACCGTCCGTTCGGCGTCGGTCAGCAGTTCCCAGCTCCAGTCGACCATCGCGCGCAGCGTTCGGTGCCGGGGCAACGCGGTACGGCTGCCGCCGGTCAGCAGCCGGAACCGGTCGTCGAGCCGGCTGGCGAGCTGGTCGACGGACATGGTGCGCAACCTGGCCGCGGCCAGTTCGATCGCCAGCGGCATCCCGTCCAGCGCACGGCAGACGCGCGCCAACGTCGACGACGTGTGGGCGTCGACCGCGAGATCTCTGCGCACCGCGTTCGCCCGCTCGCGCAGCAACCGCACGGCGGGAGAGGACTCGATTTCGGTGGGGCTGGCCTCCCGGGCCGGCAGGGCCAGCGGCGCGACCGGCCACAGCGCCTCGCCGATGATGCCGAGCGGTTCCCTGCTTGTCGCCAGGATCCGCAACCGCCGGCACTCCCCGAGCAGCCGGTGGGCGAACGTCGCCGCCGACTCGATCATGTGCTCGCAGTTGTCCAGGATCAGCAACATCGCCCGGCTCCGGATCGCCGTGACGAGCCGGTCGGTCAGTTCCGTGTTCGGTGCCTCGCCGAGCAAGGCGTCCCGGAGGCCGAGCGCCGCGAGGGTCGCCTGGGCCACGTCACCGTCGGCGCCGACGGCGGCGAGGTCCACCAGCCAGGCGCCGTCCGGTAGGTCGTCCAGCAGCCGGCGCGCGGTTTCCGTGGCTAGCCTGGTCTTCCCCGATCCGCCCGGCCCGATCAGGGTGGTGAGCCGGTGTTCGCCGGCGAGTGCGCCGACCGCCGCGACAGCTTCGTCCTGGCCGATGAAGCTGGTCAGCTCGGCCCGCAGATTGGTCTTCCGTTCCTCGCGCCGAACCACCTCACCCCGGAGCACGGCGACGTGCAGTGTCGAGAGCTCCGGTGCGGGATCGACGCCCAAGGCGTCCGCCAATGCCTCTCTCGCGCGCTCGTAGACCAGCAGCGCCTCGGTGTCACGACCCGTCCCGGCGAGGGCACGCATCAGCGCGGCGACCAGGCGTTCCCGCACCGGGTTCGCGGCCACCAGGTCGGTCAGCTCGGTAACCACCTCCGCGCCGTGGCCGAGGCTGACCTCCAGGTCGAACCGGTCCTCCAAGGCGGCCAGGCGTAGCCGGTCGAGCCGGGTGACCGCCGCATCGAACGCCGCGCTGTCGGTCAACCCGACGTCCTGCATGGCCGCACCGCGCCACAGGGCGAGCGCCTCACGCAGCCGTCCAACCGACTGCGGATCCTCGCCGTCGTGGGCCCGGTTGAGGAGGCGTTCGAACCGTACGGCGTCGACGGCGTCCGGCTCAACGGTCAACCGGTAGCCGTCCGGCTGCCCCTCGATCAACCCCTCCGGCAGCACCTTCCGCAGCCGGGAAACCAGACGTTGCAGGGCGTTCGCCGCGTCAGAGGGTGGCTGCTCACCCCAGACCCAGTCGACGAGCGCCGCCTTGGAAACCACGCGACCCGGGCTGAGCGCGAGCGCGACCAACAATCCACGCAACCGCGCACCCGTCACATTGACCGGGACGTCACCGTTCACGCGTACCTCGAACGGTCCCAACATCCTGATCTGCACCTGGCAGATCCTGCCACGGACCGTCCGTGGCCCTTCACCTGCGCCGGGTGACCTGGCAGGATCGTCGCGTCGCCGTGTCAGCGGCAGGACAGGGCGGTGACAGGAGGCGCGGCAATTCTCTGGCCATGCAGAGCATGTCGACCCTCACCGCCGCGCCGGAACGTGTCCGACCGAACCGCTTCGTCGAACTCCTGGTCGCCGACCGTCACTCGCTTCCGCTGTCCGTCGCGTTGCACCTCGCGCCCGGAGCACTGATCGTCGGCGCTTACGCGCTCCTGGCCGAACCGTTCGTCAAGGCGATCGGCTACCCGATCTTCCTGGCATGGGCGATCGCCTTGGTCGTCGTGCTCGTGCCGATACAGTTCGGCCTGTTGTGGCTGGGCCGAAAGCGCACCGGCCGCCTATCACTGCGCGGAGTCCTGGCCTACCTGGACAGGCCGATCTCCCGCGGGAAGATCATTGCCCTCATCGCCGGGCTGATCGTTTGGATGACGGTGGTGTCCCTGTCGCTCACCCCGCTGGACAGTCTCATCTTCGACAACTTCTTCACCTGGATCCCCTTCGAGGGCGCGGGCGGCAGCGCCACCACCTACATCGACGGGTACCCCCGGCCGATGCTGGTCACCACGATGCTGATCTGCCTTCCGCTGACCGGGTTCACCCTGCCGCTGATCGAGGAGTACTACTTCCGCGGGTTTCTGCTGCCTCGCATTGCCCACCTGCGCTGGGGGGCGCCCGTGCTCAACACTGTCCTGTTCTCCGTGTACCACTTCTGGTCGCCGTGGAGCGTACTGTCGAAGATCATCTTCTTGTTCCCGGCGGTCTGGCTCGTCTGGCGCAAGCAGGACCTTCGGGTGTCGATCGGCATGCACCCCGGTACGTGCCTACTCATGGCCACGGTGGGCACCCTCGCCCTGATCCTGGTGTAGAACTTGTTCGAGGTCGGGTTTGCGATGTCCGCATGTGCGCCCCTCTCCCTGCTGCTCGTGCCGGGGTCGACCGACACGAGCAGGCCGTAGTGCGGGAGCAGCCCGTCGACGTCGGTGGTGTAGACGTTGAGCCGGACGAGGTTCGCCTGGGAAATACCGACCGCGGCAAGCACGCCCGCCAGGTTGTCGGTGCTCAGCGACAGCTGTGCGGCCATGTCACCTTCGTGCTGCGGCACCTGGGACGAGAATGTGTGCCAGATCCAGCTTTTCAGGCGGAGCCGACAACTTCTCGCGCCATGAGCTGAAGCCGGCCGAGCCGACAGCGACGTCTTGCCCGGCCGTCCCTCATCGTCACGTCACAACTGGGCGTCGCTACGCACGTCGTCTATCAACTGGCCGGTGTGGCAGCGGCCCGCGAGCACGATCAGCCGGACATGCTGCCCGTGTTCCTCTATCAAGCAAGGTCTGGACGCGGGGCCGCATGGTGCGTGGGTGGACCTCGCCGACACCAAGGGCTTCAACGCGGCCAGCACCTCGGCCCGGTCCTCCGACCCGGCCGACGACCAGTCGCCGGTCAGGTCCCGTCGGCGGGCGGCCAGGAAGCCGGCAGTACGCCCCGGGGCGGCCGGCGCAGCAGGGTGACGGGTCTCGCGGCAGCGCACGCCTGGGACAGCCACTCCAGGACGGTGATCGAGTCCGCCGCCGAGCAGTGCCACCGTCAGCATTCAGATCAGATGAGGGCCGACCGTCAATAGGCGAATCCAGGTTTAGTGAGGCCACAAGCGACCCAAATCTGCAAGGCATTGAGACTCCCATCTCGGCAGGCGAAGTTCCTGGCCGACGGGGAGAAACCAACTCTATGCTTGCCACCGAATACCTGCGGCTCATCCGGGCCGGGGGAAAGCACCAATACAAGGAATTGCGGATGCGCCGGGATTCTGCTCTGAACAACGGCACTGCCGGCATCGACCAAGTAACACGAAACGGCGAACCGCCAACCCGTACCACGGAGGACGTCGCACACCGATCCGCGGTCGCCGAGGAACAGGGCTTTCTCGACCTGGCCACGGCTCGGCGCGACCGGCTTGCCGACCACCTTCAGGCCGAGCTTTCGTCAGACGCCCTGAACGCGTTGGAACGGGCCCGGCAGCGCATGCTCCGCCAGCAGTACGAAGAGCTACGGCGCGCACGGGAGGGGCTGGTCTTCGGCCGCCTCGACGGCCTTGATGGCACCGTGCGACACATAGGCCGTGTCGGTCTCCGCAACGAGGGCGAGGACAGTGAGCCACTGCTGGTGGACTGGCGCGCTCCCGCAGCCCGGCCGTTCTACACCGCGACGGCTGTCGACCCACAAGGCCAGGCACGGCGGCGTCACATACGCACGACAGGATCGGCTGTCGTCGGCATGGACGACGAACCACTGGACGGGACCATGACGACGGACCTGGTCGGTGAAGGCGCTTTGCTGGCCGCCCTCGACCAGCGGCGCACCGGCCACATGTCGACGGCGATCTCCACGCTGCAGCGCGAGCAGGACGACATCATCCGGGCCGAGGCGACCGGCCCGCTGATCGTTCAGGGCGGCCCCGGCACCGGCAAGACGGTGGTTGCCCTGCACCGCGTCGCCTACCTGCTGTTCGCCCACCCGAAGATGGCCGAGCAGGCGGTCCTGGTCCTCGGCCCCTCGCCGCGGTTCCTCCGGTACATCGCCCAGGTGCTGCCCGCCCTCGGCGAGACCGCCGTCGTCTCGGCGACCTGCGACACCCTGCTGCCCGGGATCCGCGTGGGCCGCGACGAGAGCCGGGTTCTCGCCGAAATCAAGGGCCGTGCACTCTGGCAACCCGCGCTCGAAAACTATGTCACGTCGCTGCTCCCCCGGCCCCGCGCGCTGAAGCTGCGCTGGGAGGGCGAGTTCTACGTCATCACGGCCGCATCAGTGGCACAGGCTCTCGCCTCGGCGGTGCAGGGACGCCCGTACCACCGCGCCCGCGCGGCGTTCGCCGAGCAGCTGCACCACCTCCTTGCCGAGGCCGTCGTCGAGCAGCGTGAGGCGCTGATGAACGAGATGGAGGAGGGCTTCGAGGACATCCTCGCCCGCGTCGACCGGAGCATGCGGCAAGACCACCACCCTGACAGGGCACCCATCGGCATCGACGTCGACGGACTGCTCTCCGAGGAGGAGGTGGAAGACCTTCGTCACCGTATCGCCGGGAACGCCACCATCGCCCGGTTCGTCGAGGCATGGTGGCCCACCCTCGACGCCGAAACCGTACTGCGTGACCTCCTGACCGACCGCGCCCTGCTGGGCCGGTTCGCCCCGCGGCTGTCCCCGCAGGAGATCACCGCCGTCTCGGCCGAACCCGCGCTGTGGGCATCGAGCGACATACCGCTGCTCGACGCCCTCGCCGACCTACTGGGCGAGGTCGACGCCCCGCAACCACAGGGCGAGTTCGTCGCCGACCACGCTCGCCGGCAACGCGGCTGGGTGTACGGCCACGTCGTCATCGACGAAGCGCAAGAGTTGTCCGAGATGCAGTGGCACATGGTCCTACGGCGCTGTCCCAGTCGCTCCATCACGGCCGTCGGCGACATCGACCAGGCGGAGGCGGCACACCGGCACGCCAGTTGGGCACAGGCGGTGCAGGCCGCTTTCGGAGACCGCTGGACCGCCGCGGAACTCACCATCTGCTACCGGACCCCGCGTGAGGTCATGGACCTCACCGGACCCGTCCTGAAAACGGCTGGCAGCCACAACACGCCGCCACGGGCGGTACGCTCCTCCACCATCGCCCCCTGGGAGCTCACGGTCACGCCCGTCGAGCTTGCCGACACCGTCGCCCGAACCGTGCGACAGCTGCAGCAACGGTGGCAGGGTGGCACCGTCGGCGTCATCGCCCCCGCCGGCCGCATCGCCGAACTCCAAGCCGTACTGGACGATGTGTCGGTGCTCACCGCGACCCAGGCCAAGGGACTGGAATGGGACGCGACGCTTCTCATCGACCCCCAGGGCATCGCCGCCGAACCGCGCGGCTGGAACCGCCTCTACGTCGCGCTCACCCGATGCACCCAGGAACTCGGACAGCTGATACTCACGTAGCAAACGTCGCCTTCTGGGACAACTCCTCCGGATGTTGGGCGTGTCCTCAACACGTGAGGACCCGCTCTGGACGTCAGAAGAGATGAACAGCCGCCGGAGAACGGCGATCGGGAAAGGTGGGTGCCGAGCCCCGCACAGCGTGGGCGCGACTGGTGGAGGCGCTGGTGGCCGAGCGCGCCCCGACCGGCCGGTACGGTCGGGGCGGCTGTGTATCCGCTGGCCCTCCTTGCCGAGGATGGCCGGAACCTGCCCTGGACGAGCGAGCGACCTCCTGGCCGACCGCATCTACCGTCTGTTGCCGGCCTGGCCGCCCGGGCTCACCTCAGGTGCCGGGCGAAGAACCGGTTCCCGGCGTCCCCCTCGAACAGCGGGACCCCGGTGTGCCCGCCCATGTTCGCGTGCAACGTCTTCTCCTTGGAGCCGAAGGCGTCGAACAGGTCCAGAGCCATCTGCCGGTCGTTTCCCTCGTCGTCCCACTGTCGTCAACCGGATCGCCGGCCTCCAGCGCCCGGTGCAGGTCGGCGCGGGCCTGCTCGGCGACGGCGGAACGGGGCCGTTCGCCGCTGCCGGGAAGTTCGATTGTGGCCACGGCGAAGCCCTCCGCCGCGGAGTGCCGGGCCCGGGCCACCAGTCGGGGGTACATCCTGTGCAGTCCGCCGGGGTGGCCGAGCAGGATCAGCGGAGCCGGTGTGGATGCGAGGCCGGGCGTCCACAGGATGCCGGGAATCTCGCCGAGGGTGAATCCACGCTCGAGGACGCCGTCGTCGAGGCGCTGTTCGGTGGTGAATCGCATGGTCGTGCCTTTCGGGAGTGCTCGTGAACGGCGCTCCCGGACGACCTACCGCCCGACCGTGACCCCAGAGGGGAGCACCCATGTCGATACGGTCACGGGTACCACCTCCTCGTTCTCTCCGCACGGCCTCCACGACGAACTCGACCAGCACGGCGGCTCAGCCGCCTGAGTACCGCCGCCCACCAGGCGGTGCGAACGCCGGCACGTCCCCCTGGCCAGGCGGCGTCGGGCGCCAGAAGCGGGCGCGGCCGTCAACCAGCCAGGGCAACCGCCGGCGGGGGCAGCGCGGTCGCGCCGACGGGTCCTGCGAGCTCAGTCGCTCTCGTCCACGAACCTGTAGTAGCTCATCCGGAAGCGCTGCAGCAGGGCACGCATGAAATCCGGGCCGGCCTGCGGCGGTACCCGTCCCGAGCCGACCGGAACGCCGTTGTCGTAGAAGTCCCGCGCCAGTGTTCCCCACTCCGGGTCGTGGATATCCAGCGACACCGCCTGGCCCGGCTGCCAGCGAAACTCGGCCACCCGCCGACTCCTGCGCCGGGCGGACGTGTACAACGCCACCCGGGTAGGTGCCCGCTCGGTCATGCCTGACCTCCTCGCCCAGTCCGAGGTCGCGTTAGCCTGTCGGCCAACGCGGGCCGGATGGCTGGTCCCGGCGATAGTGTGAACTGATCGTTCGGTTCACCTGCGCAGGAGACGATATGGCAGACGTATCCGCAACCCCCAGCGGCACATTCCAGCTCGGCGGGGACCTGCCGGTGACCCGGCTCGGATTCGGTGCCATGCGCCTCACCGGCGAGGGGATCTGGGGCGACCCACGTGATTCAGACGAGGCGGTACGGGTCCTGCGCCGGGCCGTGGAACTCGGCGTCAACTTCATCGACACCGCCGACGCGTACGGGCCGTTCACCGCCGACCTGTTGATCCACAAGGCGCTGCACCCGTACCCGTCCGAGCTGGTCATCGCCACCAAGGTCGGGTTCACCCGGCAGGGGCCCGGGGTCTGGACCCCGGTGGGCCGGCCGGAGTACCTGCGCCAGCAGGTCGAGCTCAACCTGCGGCACCTCGGGCTGGACCGGATCGACCTGCTCCAACTCCACCGGATCGACCCGAAGGTGCCGCTGGAGGACCAGCTCGGCGAGCTGCGCGCCCTCCAGGACGAGGGCAAGATCCGGCACGTCGGTCTGAGCCAGGTGTCGGTCGCCGAGGTGCAGGCCGCTGCGACGATCACCCCGATCGTGTCGGTGCAGAACCGGTACAACGTGACCGAACGCGACGACGACACGCTGCTGGACCACAGCGAACAGCACGGCATCGCCTTCATCCCGTGGGGTCCGCTGGGCAGTGGGCCACTCGCCCGCGAGGGGGGACCGCTGGAGCGGATCGCCGCCGCCCACCACGCCACCGCCGCCCAGCTCGCGCTCGCCTGGCTGCTGCGACGGTCGCCGGTGATGCTGCCGATTCCCGGTACGTCCACCGTCGCCCACCTGGAGGAGAACGTCGGTGCGGCCGGTATCGACCTCACCGACGCCGAGTTCGACACCCTCGCCGGCGCGGCCTGATCGGGCGGAACCGGCGATCGCCCTCCTGTGGCTGCGGGGCGGTCGAACGGGGCGAGGCCCGGCCGGGCGTGGACGCGGAGACCGCGACCGACGTACTGTCCGGCCCGCTCGTCTTTCGGCTGTCGACCCGGCACCAGTCGTTGACCGGGGCCGAGGCCGACCGCCTCGCCACCGCGGCGCTGGACGGGTCCTGGTGCGGTACCTCGCCGAGGAGCGCGCCGACCGATCCAGGTGGTTGCACTGCCCTGCGTTCTTCGGTGCCGATGCGCTGTCGGGGGGCCGCCCTAGACTGCGGCGTCATGGTGATGGCGAGCTTTGTCGATGAGACGACCTGTGGGCCCGGTGCGGCGGCGTGGCAGCGGAAAGCTTCGGGCAGCGGCCGCCGCGGTGCGGGACAGTCCGTCGCCGCGTCCTTCCGGAGGTCACGCCGGTCACTGTCCGTACGCTCGTGCCGCTGGTTGGTCGATGATGCCTACGCTCTCTCCTGAGCGCGAGCGCGCCGAGCGGATGGCGGCGCTCGCCCGTGTCGGCGACGTCGAGGCCCTCGCCGACGAGGTGCTGGCGTACACGTCCGTCTATACCGGACAGTGGCGCCACGAGAGCCGGGACGTGACCGAGGCCCTCCGGCTCGTCGCGCCCGAGCGCAAGCCCGAACTGCTGATGGCGATCCTCGAACGCTCGTGCCGGGTCACCGACGCCGAGCAGCGCCGGGTCACCAACGATCTGCTGCAGATCCTGGTCCAGCCGTACAGCAAGATCAGGACACCGGACTCGGCCGCGGTGGCGCTCGCCTTCGCCGCCCGGCACACCACCTATTTCGGTGGCGACGAGCTGCGGCGGATGGTCGAACTCCTGCTCGGCGCCGGCCGGCCGGTGCCGTTGGAGGTTGTCGCCATGATGCGCCGCACCGTCGCGCACGGCTACTGGGGCTCGGCGGATGCGCTCGCCCCGTTGCTGGACAAGCTCGACGTACCGGTGCTCAACCCCGGCGAGGCGTGGGCCGACCGTGCCCTGGCCGACGCCGCGTCGCTCGACCCTGCCGAGGCCGGCCGATGGCACGAGCTGTTCCGGCACGCGGCGACCGCGACGAGCGCCAAGCCGTCGCGGAAGTGGGAGACGACCGGCCGGAAACTACTCGACGAGCTGACCGATCCCGGCGACCGGCTGCGGACCTGGCTCGCCCTGGTCGGGCGTCCGCGCACCGTCACCCTCAACCGCACCCAGTGGGAACACGACGTCAACGAGGCGTACGACCAGTACAACGCGACGACGCTGCGGGGACTCGTCTGGCTCACCTCGTTCCTGCCCGACCACCCCGAGACCCCGCGGGTGCTCGGGGCGCTTGTCGGGACGTCGCTGCGCAAGATCGCCGGGCTCGGCCCGCGCAACCCGAAGGTCGCGAACGCCGGCGTGTACGCGCTGTCGCGCATCCCGGCCGAGGAGGCGCTCGCCCAGATCGCCCGGCTCGCCGCCCGGGTCACCTTCAAGGGCACCCTGAAGGAGCTGAACGCGGCCCTCGACGCCCGCGCGGCGGCGCTGCACCTGACCCGGGACGAGATCGAGGAACTGGCCGTCCCGGCGTACGGGCTGACCGAGGTCGGCCGGCGTGTCGACCACTTCGGCGAGGCCTCGGCAACCCTGGACGTCACCTCGGGCACGGTTACGGTTACCTGGCGCAACGGCGCCGGGAAGATCGTCAAGTCGGTTCCCGCCTCGGTGCGGTCCGGATTCGCCGAGCAGCTCGCCGAGTTCAGAGCCGCCGTCAAGGACATCGAGAAGATGCTGTCGTCCCAGGCGGAACGTCTCGACCGCCAGTTCCTCGCCCGACGGGTCTGGCCGTTCGAGGCCTGGCGCACCCGCTACCTCGACCACCCCCTGGTCGGCACATTGGCCCGCCGGTTGATCTGGCTGGTCGACGACGTGCCGTGCGCGTACGGGGACGGCGTTCTGCGTACCAGCGAGGACAAGGAGATCGTCACCGGCGGGACCGTACGGCTGTGGCACCCGATCGACCGTCCGGTGGACGAGGTGCTTGCCTGGCGTGCGTGGCTGGAAGCCAGACGCGTGACGCAGCCGTTCAAGCAGGCGCACCGCGAGGTCTATCTGCTGACCGCCGCCGAGGAGAACACCGGGACCTATTCCAACCGGTACGCGGCGCACATTCTGCGTCAGCACCAGTTCCACGCGCTGGCGGCGGTCCGGGGCTGGCGCAACAAGCTGCGGCTGATGGTCGACGACGAGTACGAGCCGGCCACCCGGGTGCTGGCGCAGTGGGGGCTGCGGGCGGAGTTCTGGATCGAGGGTGTCGGCGACGACTGGGAGGCCGACGCCACCGAGTCGGGGGCGTACCTACGGATCGCCACCGACCAGGTCCGGTTCTATCCGATCACGGCACCCGACAACTACGCGCACGCCGGTGGCGGCGGCTACGAGCAGTGGGTGCACCAGGACGCCCAGCCGACCGACCCGCTGCCGCTGGCCGAGATCCCGCCGCTGGTCCTGAGTGAGGTCCTCCGGGACATCGACCTGTTCGTCGGCGTCGCCAGCGTCGGCAACGATCCGACCTGGCAGGACGGCGGTCCCGGGGGGCGGTTCCGCGAGTACTGGGCGTCGTACAGCTTCGGCGAACTCAGCGGCACCGCGCAGACCCGCAAGGGGATACTCGAACGCCTCGTCCCCCGGCTGGCCATCGCCGACCGGGCCACGGTCGAGGGCCGATTCCTCGTCGTCCGAGGCGAGCTCCGCACCTACAAGATCCATCTAGGTTCGAGCAACATCCTGATGAGCCCGAACGACCAGTACCTCTGCATCGTGCCGAAGCAGTCGGCCGGCGCCTCGACCGGGGAGATCTTCCTACCCTTCGAGGGCGACCGGGTGCTCGCCGTCATCCTCAGCAAGGCACTCATGCTGGCAAAGGACACCCAGATCACCGATCCCACGATCGTCCAGCAGCTGCGGCACTGACCCGGCCACCTCGTCGCAGCGCCACCCCGGCCTGCGGTGGGCAGCCGGTGAGCGGGGCCGGACCCGCTCTACCGAACGCCTGTCACCCGATCACCGGGTAGCTGCTCGAGCCCAGAGCGCCTCCCGGCCACGGGCCGATCGCCACGGAGTCGTTCACCACGGACGGCGCGACTCCCGGCTGGGTCTCCCGGTCGGTACCGGTCCTGCCGTCGAGGACGACGGGTCCGTTGTCGGTCCTTCCGTAGACGACGCCGTGCCAGGTTCCGGTCACGATGGGAACGAGACGCCCGCCGCCCGTCGTGATCGACCACAGCCAGGAGCCAGTCTGCGCGTCAAGCGCGCCCACCCAGTCGCCGCCGGAACAGACCGCGATGGCCTGCTCGTCGTACACACAGTCCAACGGGCTGGGGGCTCGCGCATCGGGCTTGTCCTCGGTGACGGTCACCACCCGTCCCGTCGCGATTTCCACAACCTCGACGTAGCGCTTCCCGTCCTGGTCGGCGCGTCCCCGGACCACCGCCTTGGACGGGCCCGCCGCGAATACGTCGACCGAGAACGCGTCACGCGGCGACGCCCATCGCTGCCGACCGGTTCGCGCGTCGAGCCCGCGGACCTGGACCTTTGGCGTCCGCCCGGCGCCGGGTTGCCGGCCCGCGACCACTCCCGCCGCCACGGCCCGCCCCGCGAACCCACGCATGCTCCACAGCACCTTGCGGCTGTCCAGATCCAACGCGTACGTGTCGCCGCCTCGGGCCGACGGTGACGAGTCCGCGATGCGAACGATCCCCACCCCGTCGGCCACACCCACGATCGAAACCTCGACGCCGCTGGAACCGCCGTTCTCGGGCCACCCCTCGATCGGTATCTCGGCGCGCCAGTCAGCCTGTCCACTCTCCGGGTCGATCGCCACGACCTCGATCAGCGGGCGGCCCGGCGTCGTGCCCTGTCCTGGTGACTCACCGACGAACGGCGCGAGCACGGTTGGCCGGCCTCCGACGGACGTCAGTGCCGGCGACGCGATCACCGTACCGATCTTCGGCAGCGGGTGGGTCGGCTTGATCACCTCCCGAACCGTGTTGGTACGGAGGTCGACCAGGCGGATCTCCTCTCCGGAGGACGCCGTCGGTTTGCTGCCGTGGATCGGAACGACCGCCGTGGTGCCGTGTAGCAGCACCTCGGCCGCGTCCGTGGAGACCTCCAGCGGCGTGACGGCCGCGGCATCGAAGCGGGTCGGCGGGTCGAACGACTTGAACTCGACAGGCGGCCTCGACGTGGGAGTGCTGATGGGGTCCACCGGTTCGATCGGCGTGAACGAACACCCACCAATTGCCGCTGTCAGCAGCAGCACCACTCCTGTGATCGTCCGCGTCGGCGTCCCATTGGCAGCATTCACGTTCGGCAACGTAGCAGGCCTGATCGATGAGCGCGGCGTTCCACCCCCGTTAGGTGGCCACCGCGCCGCAGGTCGGAACATCCAGGAACTGGGCGGCGGGGGTTCGAACAGACGGCAGTTAAGGAACATTTAGGGATCTACACAAATCCGCCCCGAGTTCACCCACGTATCCATCGGCGGCTGCGACGGGCAGCGGACGACCGAGGGAGCGGTGTTTATGTACAGGCGAGGCAGGACGACCAGCCGGGCGCGGAGGATCTTCCTCGGCGTGGCCGCGACAGCCCTGCTCGGCGGCGCGTTGGCGGCCGGAACCGGGCTCGGCAACGCGGGCGAGAACTGCAGCGGCCTGGACACCGCGCTCCGGAACAACCTGAACTTCATCGCCGAACAGCAGGCCAACCCGGACGTACTCGCCGAGGAACGGATCGCCAACCGGCGGGCCGTGGTGGACCTCATCCAGCAACGCCGGGCCGTCGCCGGCTGCACCGCCGACGTACGGGCGGACGCACCTGCGGCACCGGCCGTCCCACCAGCGTCCGACCCAGGCCCCCAGCCACCGAAGGCACCGCCCGGGACGCCGGCCGACTCGGACGACGGCAACGCGAACGGCGGCAGCGGCTCGAACGGCGGCTCGTCCGGGGCTGGCGAGGTCGTCTGCAAGGGCTCCACGGTCACCCTGTTCAACGAGGATGCCGAGCCGGCCGCGTCCAGTGGAACGTTCCCGATCGGCACCCGGCTCAGGGTCACGAACCTGGACAACAACAAGACCGTCACGGTCACGGTGACAAGCCCGTCCGGAAGCTGCGTCCTACTCAACAACGCGGCGTTCGAGCAGGTACGTGAGCCGGGCAAGTTCCTGATCCGGCGTCCTCTGGTCGAGCGGGTGGGCGGCTGACGGCCTGATCGGCCGGTCGAGGCGGTCGCCACGTACCTCGCCGAGGGATACCACGTGACGTGCCGCCCGGCGACCTCAGCGTCGTCGGGCGGCCTCCACCTCGGCGACCGCCGCCCGCACGTGGTCGGCAAGCTCCGCCAGGAAAGCAGCCGCCCCGCCGGCATCGCGCCCCGGCCGACCCGACTCAGCGGCTGGCGAGTCGCCGACCCGACAGTCGGGACGGGGTCGGTCAACCGGACGGCTGATTGCCGGGCAGAGAATGGCGGAGCATCGAACCACGTCGTGCCCCATTCGGAAGGCGAAGGGCCCCAATCACTGGCTCGGCTTGCCGCAAGTCGCCATCATGGAACGACCGGAGGGGGAGTCTCGATGCGAGCAGGGTACCGATTACTTCTGTACGTCGCGCCAATCCTGATCTTCGTAACGTTGGTGACCCTGTTCCGCTTCTGGCCTCCGGCGATCATCAGCATCGCGGCCGTCAGCATCGGTGCCCTGATGATGGCCGTCCTGTTGGCGATCGTCCGGCGTCGACGGGACGCCCCGCCGGTGGCCGCCGTACCCGGTGGGCTGGAACGGACCGCCGACACGCCCCGGGACCAGCCGGTGATCCCCGCCGAACTTCCGCCTCCGGGCCTGCTCGTCGGCCGCGACGACACCCTCGCGGAGTTGCGGGCACACCTGTCGACACCGGCCGAGGAAGGGACCGGGCCCCGGCTGATCGTGCTGTACGGCGACCGGGGCGTCGGCAAGACCGCGCTCGCCATCAACCTCGCCCACCAGGTCGCGGAGGACTATCCGGACGGGCAACTGCTGTTCCGGTTCGACCGGGCCGACGTGACCACCCCGGAGGAGCGGCTCGGGGTTTTCGTCTGGGCGTTGAAGGGGCCGAAGGAGCGCATGCCCGACCCGGCCGATCTGCAGCGCTGGTACCGCGAGCGTACGCAGCGACGTCGGGTCCTGGTCATCCTCGACAACGTGGAGACGGTGGAACAGATCCAGCCCCTGCTGCCCGCCGGCCCGGACTGTCTGGCCGTCGTCACCGCGACGGACGAACTGACCCCGCTGCGGGAGCCGTTCCCGCATCTGCGCAGCGTGCCGGTCGCACCGCTCACACCGCCGGACGCGACCCGTCTGCTGCGCGAGCTGATCGGCGTCGAGCGGATCTCGGAGGAGGATTCACCGCAGGCGGCGCGGATCGTCGTCGCGTCCGGCGGTTATCCGGTCGCGCTCTCCATCGCCGGCGCCGTACTCGCCAGCCGTCGCAACTGGACGCTGGAGGTCGCGGTACGCCGGATGGACGAGGCCGCCGCCGCCTCGCCCGGCGGCACCGGCGTCCCGTTCTCCGGCATCCTCGACCTGGCGTACGCCCTGCTCACCCGGACCGAGCAGAACGCCCTGCTGCTGCTCGGCCTGGCCGACACCCACCAGGTACAGCCGTGGCTGCTCGCCGCCCTGCTGCGCGGCCAGCATCCCGAGGAGGCGAGTTCACCGGGCCTCGCCGCCCGGCTGCTCGACCGGCTGGCGCTGGCCCGGTTCGCCGAGCGCCAGGTGGAGGACGACTCGGGCGTTTCGACGTACACCCTGCCCTGGTACGCCCAGGCCTACGCGACCGGCCGGCTGCGCGCCGAACCGCCCCCGCTTCCCGTCGACCTTCAGCAGCGGATCCGGGGCGAACTGCGCAACGAACGGGACCGTCGGGCCGCCCGGGACGTGGAGCGGCAACTGCGCCAGACGGTCTACCAGCAGCTGGACGAGGGACGGATCAACCAGGCTCTGGAGAGCGCGCGGGAACTGCTGGCCTGGAGCCGCGACGACGACGTACGGCGCGCCGACGCGCTCGTCGGCCGGGCGACAGCGGGGGCTGGCACCCCCGGCGGCACACCGGCCGCCGGCGGTACCACCGCACCGGCCGGGGCCGGCGCGACGACCAGCTTGACCGGTGTCACGGCCCCGGCCAGGGTCAGGGAGAGTCTCGCCCTGGTCGCACTCGGCGAGGTTGTCGCCGAGTTCGGCTGGATCGACGCCGCCGCGGCGTACGCCCGGGAGGCCCGGAACCTCAGTGGCGACTCACCACTGGTCCGGGCGCGCGCGTTGCGGCTCTCCGGCAGTCTGCGGCTGGGCCAGCGGCAGATCCCGGAGGCCGAGACGGAACTCGACGAGGCGCTGGACGCCGTCGGCCGCACCGGAGACGAGGGAGAACACATCCGGGTGCTGCGGGAGCAGATCGTGCTGCAGGCGCTGCGCGGCGACCCGGCGCGGGGGCGACGGTTCGCGAAGATCGCCGAGTCGATGACCGCTTCGGGAAGTGGCGCCGCCCGCCGCGAACGTCCCGGCATCCTGCTGGCGCACGGCGTCGTGGAGCAGATGTGCGGGGATCCGGACCGGGCCCGGGAGCTGTTCACCGAGGCGGAGAAGCTGACCGCCGACCCCGCCGCCCACCAGGAGTTGCGCTGCTGCTGGATCCGGTTGCAGCATGCCCGGCTCCTGCTCCAGGAGGAGAAGTACGACCAGAGCCGGGAGTTCGCGGTCACCGCCCTGTCCGGGTTCACCAAGGTGGAGCACCGCTACGGCGCCGGCCACGCCCGGCTGGAACTCGGCCGGGCGTACCTGGCGGAGGAAAACCTCGAACGGGCGGTTCCGCTGCTGGAGGAGAGCCACGGCACGTTCCGGCGGTGTGGCGATCGGTGGATCATGACGGACGCGGCGACCGCCCTGGCCCAGGCGTACCACCTCGCCGACCGGGTTCAGGAGGCGACCGCGCTGCTCCGGGCGGCCAGACAGACGTACACCAGGGTCGGGGACGCGTACGGTCAGTGGCTGGCGGGCCGACTGCTCTGGGAGGTGGAGTCGGACCTGCGCGACGAGCCGACCGAGCCGGTCGAACCGGCCGGCGGGCCGCCGGGCCCCCACCCGGGCCGTATCCGTCGAGCCGGCGCGACGACCGTCGCCACCAGATGACGGCAAGGGACAGCGGACGGCCGGCCGAGCCGGTACCACTGCGCCGGCGGCTGCAACGGCTGCGCCGCCGGGCGCGCTGGCTCCGGCTCTGGGTCGGAGCGATCTTCACCAGTCTCTCGCTCACCCTGAGCACGCTCTACGAGAACCTCCCGACCAGTTGGCAGTACGTCGCCCTCGGCGCGTTGAGCCTGATCGGCGCGGTCACCGTACTGCTGCTCGAACCTCCGGAGGCTCTGGAGGCCAACAAGCCCACCGCGCCCCGGGAGCCGCGCGCGGCGCCGGGGCCCGCCACCCGGATGGTGCCGTACCCGGGGGCGCGGCGTCCCGTCGGTCCGGGGTCGCGGCAGCCGATCGGCTCGGGACCACGGCAGCCGACCGGGTCGCGGTCCGGCCGGCCGGGTACCACCGTCGACGGCGGCCCCCGCCCGGTGGACGGCTGGCTCGGCTGGTTGCCCAACCTGACCCGGTACTTCCGGGCCCCGATCGGTCGCTGGCGGGTCGAGGCGGTGCCCACCCTGCCCGCCCGCGACGACCTGTTCCGGGGACGGGACCGGGAACTCGCCGACCTGCGTACGCAGCACGACCTGCAGCGGGCGGCCCGGCCGGAGCCGCCCCGCCGGTCCTGGTGGCGCCGCCGGCAGCGGCCCCAGGCCCAACCGGCGACCGGCCCGGTGGTGCTGCGGGTGCACGGCATGCCCGGGGTCGGCAAGAGTGCGCTCGTCGACGCGCTGGCCCGGGAACTGGCCGCCCAGTACCCGGACGGCCAGGTGTACGTCAGTCTCGGCACCGGCAGCGCCCACCGGCCACCGCACGAGATCCTCCAGGAGTTGCTGCTCGCCCTCGGCTGGCAGGTCGGTGAGATGCCGGCGCAGACGGAGGCCCGGGCCGTGGTCTTCCGCTCCCTCACCGCCCGGAAACGGATGCTGTTCATCCTGGACGCGGCGCGCAGCGCCGAACAGGTGCGGCTGGTCATGCCGAACTCCCCGACCACCGCCGTACTGATCACCAGCCGGCGCGACCTGCGCTGGCCGGACCACCTGCCGACACCGTCGTACCACCTGCCGCCGTTGGACGCCGACGACGCGCTGGAGATGTTCGCCGCGGTCTCCGGGGTACCGGACGGGGTCCGCCCGGAGTGCGTCGCGGAGATCGTCGACTACTGCGCCGGCCTGCCGCTCGCCATCCGGGCCGCCGCCGAACGGGTGGCCGAGGACCGCGCGGACGCCTGCCAGGTCGCGGGCCTGCTCCGGGAGGAACGCTCCCGGCTGGGCTGGCTGGTCCGGCCGGGCCGTCCGCTGCGGCGGCACCTGCGGACCGAGTACGAGCGGCTCCTCCCCCAGGAACAGACCGCCCTGGCGCTGCTCTCCCTGATCCCGTCCGCCACCTTCGTGCCGTGGGTGCTGACCCCGATGATGGAGCTGCCGAGCGGCGAGGCGGACGCGCTCGTCGACCGGCTGGCCAGCGCGCAACTGCTGCAGGACCAGGGGATGGACGACACCTCGCGGGTCGCCCGGTACGGCCTGCACCCGCTGGTCCGGCTCTTCGCCGCCGAGCAGGCCGCCCGACTGCCCCGGACCGAGGTCGGGGCGGCCTTCGCCCGGCTGGACGAGGCGTACCTGGAGGTGGTCGCCGCAGCCCTGGACGTGCTGGAGGTGGACTTCGCCGCCGTCGACCCGCCCCGCTGGCTGTCCGCCACCTCGACCCTGCCGAAACGGATCGCGGACAGCCCCCAGCAGTGGGTACGTCTGGAGTATCCGAACCTGCTCCGGCTGGTCCGCGCGGCCAACATCCCGGACCGGATCTGCTGGCGGATCGGCGCCTGGCTGGACGGCTGCGTACCGGCCGACGTGTCCACCGCCGACACGCTCGACGCGTACCGGATCGCCAGTCAGGCCGCCGAACGGGAACAGGAGTGGCTCGGCCTGGTCGACGTACTGCTGGCCGCCGGGACGTTCCTGGTCGCGGTGGAGCGGTACCGGGAGGCCGAGGAGACCTTCGACCGGGCGACGGCCCTCTGTGAGCGGCTGCGACGCGACGACCCCGGCGACAACTCGCCGGAGGCCCGGAAGGCGACGCTCCGGCTGGCCACCGTCCGACGCAAGATCGGCGAGGCGTTTGTGCAGGCCGCCCGGTACCGGGAGGCGGTGAAGACGCTGGAGGACGCGCACCGCCACGCGGTCGCCGTCGACGAGCAGGGCGAGCAGCGGCTGGTCCGGGTGCTGCTCGGCGAGGTGCACCACGTCGACACGCCGGAGGCGGCCAAGGACGAGCTGCTCGACCCGAGGATCCCCGACGCCACCCGGTACCGGATCCTGCTGGCGCTGGCCGAGGCGGCGCGGCGGCGCGGCGACTGGAACAGCGCCGACAGGTACTTCGGCCAGACGCTGCAGTTCGTGGCGAGTGACCAGCGCCGCAAGGCGACCGTGCAGTACCGGATGGCCCGGTCGCTGCTCGGCCGGGCGGTCGCGGAGGACGGCGACGGGACCACCGAAACCTGGGCGGCGGTGCGGGCCGTCCGGCGGGCCGCCGCGGCCGCGGTCACCTTCCAGCGGATGGGCAACCCGATCGGCGAGGTACGGGCGTACTGCCTGCTGGCCCGGGCCGTACTGGCGTTGGACTGGTGGGTGGAGGCGGACCGGCTCGCCCATGTCGCCGCCGGCCGGCTCGACCTGCTGCGGGTCCGGGGTGAGCCGACCGCGGTGCTGGCCGCACTCGCCGCCCGGCTGGACCGGGTACGCGGTGAGATCCGGCTGCGGGCCGGTGACCGCGAGGCGGCCCGGCACCTGCTGATGACCGCCGTGGCGACCTTTGCCGAGCAGGAGGACTGGGCGGCGCTCGGCGACGTCCTGCGCACCCTGGAACAGGACCAGGTTGATGGTCGGGGGCCGGTGCTCACCGCCGGCTGGGCGCTGCCCGCCGGGCTGCCGCGTCCGGAACTTCCGTTCCCGTACGCCGCGGTGCCGACGGCGCGGGATCCTGGGGCGGTACCGGGACGGTTGCGGGAGGAGATCCGGCAGGCGCTGACACCGGCGCCGGCGGTGGCGTTCCGGGGCGCGGTCGGTGTGCAGTTGAGTGGACCGGCCACCGGGGCGGTACCGGGCACCGAGCCGGTGCCGGTCTGGCGCGCACCGGTCGGCCGCCGCTGCGACCTCACCGTGGTCGTCGCGACCGGGCAGCGGCCGTACGCGCTCGGCGAGCACCCGGTGCTCGACCCGCCGTCGGTGTGGCGTCCGGCGGCGGCGGCCGGTACGGCGGCGGCGGAGGTTCCGCTGACCGTGCTGGTCGACGCGCCGTTTGTGGAGGTGTCCCGGCCGGAGTTGACCGTCACCTGTCCGGCCAGCGACGCCCAGGTCCGGCACCGCACCGAGCTGGTTTTTCCCGAGCCGGGCGAGCACGAGGTGCGGATCGTGCTGCTCTCCTCGGACCGCCTGGTGCAGTCCCTGCCGATCCAGATCGAAGCGGTTCCGGACGACGTACCGGCCCGCCTGGTGCCGTCGGGCGGCCCGGACCACGGCGGTGACGGGTGAGCGACGGCGTCCGATCCGGACCGGACGGGAGGGTGACGGATGAGCGAGAGTACCGGCGACCGGACGAACCGTCGGCCCGCGGTGCGGGTGTACACGACGGAGCACGAGGGCGCGCTGCGGCTCGACCTGGAGGCGCCGGTGGTCGGGGACAGCCTGGCGGTCCGGCTCGCCCCGCTCGCCGAGGTACGTCAGCACGGCGCGAGACTCCATGTCGGCCTTGCCCGGATCCTCCGGGAGCAGCGGAGGCGGGCCGTCGCCGCGGCGACGGCGGACCCGGTGGAGGCGGCATGGGAGAACCTGACGGCGGCCGGTGACAGTCTGACGGCGCTCGGCGCGTACGGCCGGGCGTTCCTCTTCGACGTGCTCGCCGATCCGCAGGGTGACTCGGGCCGGCTGGTCGAGTTCCTGCGTACCGCCTGTCCGACCTGGCGCGCCCGCTCGGCCGAGCCGCCGCTGATCCACGTCGTCAACCGCGCCGACCATGTTTTTCCGTGGGAGTTGCTGCCGTTGTTCGCACCGACCCGGCCGCCACCGGTACGTGACCAGCCGGGGCTGGAGTCGGCCGCGCTCGCCTTTCCGGGTTTCGCCGCGGTGGTGGAGCGCCGGGACCGGAACGATCCACAGTGGAACCTAGACCTCGCCGGCTGGGAGCGGTTGCCGGTCCGGATGGTCTACCACTCCGGCTATCCGGGGGCCCGCCGGGAACTCGACTTCTTCCGCAGTCGGGGTGACCGGCTGCGGCTGGAGGGGCCGTACCCGGACGACCTCGACAAGCCGGACGCGCCGAGCCTGGCCGCCCAGCTCTGCGACCCCACGCTCGGCGTCGACGGCAGTCGGGGGGTGCCCGCCGACCAGATCCTGCACTTTGCCTGTGACTGTGAGGCCCGGCCGGAGGACCCGGACGGGCACGGCTACCTGCTCGCCGACGAGCAGCGCCGGGAGTTGCGGGTCCGGCTCACCGAGTTGAAGGCGGACCTGGTGGAGCGGTGGGTGGCCCAGGGGCCGGGGCGGGCGGGGACCGACAAACCGCTGGTCTTCCTCAACGCCTGCGGCACGGCGGTGATGGACCCGCACAGTGCGATCTCGCTGCTGCAGCCGTTCCAGCGCAACGGCAACCGGGGCGTCATCGGCACCTCGGCGAACATTCCGGACGGGATCGCCGCCGCGTTCAGCCGGTGGTTCTACACGGGGCTGCTGACCGGTGCGACGGTGGGGCGGGCGTTGCACGAGGCGAAGTGGCGGCTGCTGCGGGACCGGGGCAGCGTGCTGGGGTTGCTGTACTCGTTGCACGGGCTCGCCGGCATGCGGGTCACCCCGCTTCCGGTCCGCCCGGGGTGACCAGGCCCGTCTCGTACGCCAGCCTCACCAGTTGCGCCCGGTCCCGAGCGCCGAGCTTGCTGATGATCCGGCTGACGTGGGTCTTCGCGGTCAGCGGGCTCATCCGTAGGGCACGCCCGATGCCCGTGTTGTCCAGGCCAGCAGCGACCATCGCGAGCACCTCCCGCTCCCGGTCGGTCAACCCGGCGAGCTGTTCCGGAGCGACCCGGGGCGGCGCCGGGCGCCGTTTGAACTCGTCGATCACCTGACGGGTCACGCTCGGGCTCAGCAGTCCCTCGCCGGCGGCGACCACCCGCACCGCCTGGCACAACTCGTCCCGGCCCACCGTCTTGGTCAGGAAGCCGCTCGCCCCGGCCCGGAGTGCCTGGAAGACGTACGCGTCGATGTCGAACGTGGTCAGTACGACGACGCGTACCCCGGCGGTCTCCGGGTCGGAGGTGAGCCGCTCGGTGACCGTCAGACCGTCGAATCCGGGCATCCGGATGTCCAGCAGTGCGACGTCGGGCCGGGTGAGCCGGGCCAACCGCAGTGCCTCGACGCCGTCGGCAGCCTCCGCCACCACCTCGATGTCGCCGTCAAGAACCAGTAGCCCGCGCAGACCGGTCCGGACGAGTTGCTGGTCGTCGGCGATGAGTACCCGGATGCTCATCGCCGTCCGGCCCCGCCGAAGCTCCGCCCACCGTCCGGCGCGCCTCCCGGGACGGCCCCCGCCGGGGCCGCCACCTCCGGCAAGCTCACCGGAGCGTCCGACGGCCGGGCCGGAGTCACCGGTGACGCGGCGGGCAGCGGCAGCCAGGCCCGGACGGTGTAGCCACCGGTGGGCGCCGGTCCGGCGTCAAGGGTGCCGCCCAGGCTGTCGGCCCGCTCCCGCATCCCGGGCAGGCCATGGCCGACGACGGTGGACGGTGGGTCGGTGCCGGCCGGTGCGGGCGGCGTACCGTCGTCGGTGATATCGAGGTGTACCCCGTCCGCCGCGTAGCGGAGCGTCACCACGACGCGGGTGGCGTGCGCATGCCGCAGCACGTTCGTGACCGCCTCCTGGGTGATCCGGTAGACCGTGAGCCCGACCGCGGGTGGCAGGGGGCGGGACCGGCCGATCCGTTGCAGGCTGGCACGCAGGCCGGTGTCGGCCGCGCGGTCGAGGAGCGCGTCGAGTTGTGTCTCGTCGGGCAACGCCTGCCGGTCGGGCCCGGTACCGGGTTCCCGGAGCAGGCGTACCGCCGACTGGAGTTCGTCGATCGCGTTCCCGTTGATCTGCCGGGCGCCGTCGAGCACTTCCCGGGCCGCGTCCGGATCCACGTCGAGCAGTTCCCGGGCCAGGTTGAGCTGGACGCCGACCACCGTGACGGTGTGTGCGGTGACGTCGTGCAACTCCCGGGCGATCCGGATCCGTTCCGCCAGCATCAGCCGCGCCGCCTCTCGTCCACGCTGCTCCTGTTCTGCGGCGAGCCGGGCGTGCGCCTCCCGGGCGAGCAGTTCCCGGGCGCGGACCGCGGCCCCGGCCATCAGCGCCAGGCCCAGGATCGCCGCCTCCCGGAGCACGCCGTCGAGCAGTTCGAGCGGACCGACCCCGGCGTGCAGCACCCAGCCGGTCGAGACCAGCAGGGTCGAGGTGCCGATCGCCGCTCCGATCAGCGGTTGACCGGCGCGGGCCACCGCGTAGAGCGGGACGAGCAGCGGCCAGATCGGCGAGATGCTGGGAAAGTCGGTCAGGTTGTAGGTCATGACCGCGACCAGGGACAGGACCAGGACGAGTACCGGGCGACGGTGGCGCAACAGCAGCAGACCGCCGACGGCGAGGCCGAGCGCACCGGCGACCACCGGGGAGGAGCGCTCGGCGGGCTCGGCGGACACCTCGGTCGCGACCGTGACGGCGACCGCGACGGCCAGGGCGAGTGGTACGTCGAACCGGCCCATCGGTCCTCACTTTCCGTGGCCGGTGTGCGGGTCGACGAGCGTTCCCGGCACCAGCGGCGCGTCCTGAGCCGACACGGTAAGGAATTGTCCCATCATTCCGGCATCCTCGTGGGCGAGCAGATGGCAGTGGAACATGTACGGCGTCCGTGCGTCCGAGTGCGCCAGGAACCGTACGGCCAGCCGGACCCTGCTGCCCGGTGGCACGTACACGGTGTCCTTCTCCCCGGTCAGGTACGGTGCGGGCGGCCGGCCGTTCACCTCGTGCACTCGGAACGCGGCGCCGTGCAGGTGGAAGTTGTGTGGGATCAACTGGCCGTTGACGATCTCCCACCACTCCACCGTTCCGGTCCGGACCACCCGGTCGATCCGGGTCGGGTCCATGGTCCGGTCGTTGAGCAGGAAGTCCCCCATCGTGATCCGGAACGGCGGCGCCGCACCGGCATCCGCAACGGGTGGCGCCGGGGCGCCCAGTCGCTCCGGTGGCGGCGCCGCCGGCCGCAGCGTGTCGGCCGTCACGATCTTCAGCAGGTCGAAGGTGTCGTGGCCGCCGGCGAGTCGGCGGTAGACGGCGTTGCCACCGAGCGGCGGTGGGAAGCTCCGCAGCACCACCTGCTCGCCGGCCCGGAACGGCACGACGATCTCGGCCCGCTCGCCCGGCGAGAGCATCAGCCGGCGTAGCGGCAGCGGTTGCTCCCGCAGTCCCGCCTCGGTTGCCACCAGCGCGAACTCACGGTCGTCGGTGAACCCGACGGAGAAGACCCGGGCGTTCGCGCCGTTCAGCAGCCGAAATCGGACCTGTTCGGCACCGACCTCGACGTACGGGTCGTACGTCCCGTTCACCAGGATCCGGTCGCCGAGCAGACCGGTGATGGTGAGCCCGCCGAAGCCGAGGTCCGACTCGTCCAGGGAGCCGTCGTCGCGAAACGTCCGATCCTGCAGGATCAGCGGAATGTCGTCGTCGCCGTACCGGTTCGGCAGCCGCAGCGTGTCGGACTCGTCGTCGTCGATCAGGAACAGCCCGGCGACGCCCCGGTAGACGTGTGCGGCCGTATGCGCGTGCAGGTGCGGGTGGTACCAGAGGGTGGCGGCGCGCTGCTCGACCGTCCAGTACGGCCGCCACACCTGCCCCGGCGCGATCGGTTGGTGCGGTCCGCCGTCCATCGCCGCCGGCAGGTGCATGCCGTGCCAGTGCACAGAGGTGGTCTCCGGGAGCTGGTTGGTCACCTCGACCGCGACCCGGTCGCCGCGCCGGACCCGTAGGGTCGGCCCGAGGATCGATCCGTTGGCGCCCCAGGTCCCGGTGCTGGTACCTGGGAGCAGTTCGGTACGCCCGGCGGCCAGGGTGAGCCGGAACCGTTTGCGGCCGTCGTGGTCGGTCGACGGGGTGAGCAGCGGAGGAACGGCCAGCCGGTTGCGGAAGGTGAGGGTGCCGACGTTGGTGCGCCCGGACTCGGCGTAAAGGTATCCGCCGATACCGGCGGCCGGGGCGGCCAGCAGACCGCCGGCCACGGCGAGCCCGCGCAGCAGGGTGCGTCGTCTGGTCACCGTGCCCCCCGGCGCAGCCCGTACAGCAGCAGGACGGCGCCGATGGCGACCACCCACCAGCCGAGCAGCGCCTCCGGCATCGGGACCAGTCCGGGGTCGTCCAGCCAGACGTGCGGCGGTACGAAGAACCAGCCGAGGTTGAAGACCAGGCCGACGAGTACCAGTACAAGTCCGGCCCAGCGCAGTTGTTTCCCAGTCATGCCCGGACGGTAGGACGGCGGGGTGGGCCGGGTCGTCCGCCGCCGGGAGTCGGAACCGCTACTCCCCCTGGTGTACCACCCTGAGCCCACCCCGATTCCCGGTCCGGCCGGCGGGCCGCCCGGAGCATCGGACCTCCGGCGCCGGTCAGCCGACCGGGAGCCGGTTCAGCCACTCCTGCCAGATCCGCTCGGTGCGGGCCGGGTCCGGGTCGGCGGCGAAGATGTGGTGGCCGACGACCAGGGCGTTGCCCCGCTTGGTGCCGGAGTGCAGGAAGCGGTAGATCGCGTCGTCGGTGCGGACGCCGACGTAGGTGGGCAGGCACACGAGGTCGACGACACCGTCGATCGGCGGCAGCCCGTCGACGGTGAGCCGGGCCGGGGTGCCCTCGGTGACCGGTCCGGTGATGCCGAACGCGTCGGCGACCGCGGCCCAGACCTGGTCCGGGTCGCCTGCACCGGGCCGGAACGCGGTGACCGGGGTGGCGGTGCGGCCGGTGAAGTGGGCCAGGTACGCGGCCAGGCTGCCCAGGTACATGTCCCAACCGACCTGCATCGCCTCGTACTCGGTTTCCCAGTTGTCGCCGAGCACGCCGCTCTGCACCAGCCGGAGCACGGTGCTGCCCTGGTCGCGTCCCTCGATGAGGTATTCGGTGGCGAGGAAGGTGCCGTCCGGGCCGGGCTCGGTCCGGTTCGCGAACCGCTTGCCGGGTTCCCAGGCGGTCACGGTCGCCTCGGCGACCTGGCCGAGCATCGAGAAACGCGTCTGGCCGCCCTCGCGCGGCTCGACCTCGCTGCGCCCCATGAACCAGGAGTCGATGCCGGGGCCGGTGGCGATCGCCGCCCAGACCTCTTCCGGCGTCCCGGCCAACTCGATGGTCTTCTGCAGTTCGAATGGGTGTCCCATGGCGGGGTTTCTCCGTCCTTCTGGTCAGATCGGGCCGGGCCGGGCCGTCGCGTCGGACGTTCCGGACCCGGCATGTGCCGCGCCCTGTCGGGCGTCGGGCGGGTGGTTCGGTGGCGATGCGGGGGACCGGTGGGGGCCGGGTCAGCGGCGGCCGCGACCGGTGCGGTGGCGCAGCATCGGCGCCAGCGCGACGGCAACCGCGACGTGGATCAGGCAGAGCATGATCCGGGTGTCGGTGGTCGCCTGGTGGAGGAAGACCGGGACGAAGGAGGCCAGCAGCACCACAGCCGCCAGCACGCTCCAGATGGCCCGGGCGTGCCGGGTGAACCGTTCCAGCAGGGCCAGGGTCCCCCAGCCGAGCAGGGCGAAGAGCAGGGCGAAGACCGCGATCTCCGGCAGGATGAGCGGGTGCGGCACCGGGTTGTTCGGCGCGACGAGTGCGAAGTCGGTGCCGGCCGCGCGGGGCACCAGGTAGAGCAGGCTGCTGGACACGACGGCGGCGGCGACCCCGAGGGCGCGTTGGCGGCGACGCCCAGCCGCGGTGGTGGGTTCGGCGATCTGGACGGTCGGGTAGGTCGCGATGGCGGTGGCGCTGGTCATGTCACTCACTCCTCGGCACTCGTGTCGTCTGTTGGTCTGGTGGGCGGCGGGTCGGCACTCGGGTGCAGGGCGAGCAGCACCCGGTGCTCGCGACCGCCGGGGGCCTTCTCGTCGTGGTACCTGCTGACCAGGGCGGTGACGGCGCTGGCAAGTTCCTCGGCGAACGCGGCCCGGTCGGCGGCGGACGCGAACCGTACCCGGCCGTCGACGGCGAAGGTGGCGACCCGCTTGCCGGCCCGGTCGGCGCCGGTGATCAGGGCGCCGACGTCCTGGACGAGTCGGGCGGCCAGCGCCAGCAGCCAGCGGGCGGAGAGCCGGTCCGGTGGCTGGGCCGCCGGGTCGGGCCGTACGGCGGACAGGGCGACCGGCGAGATCACGTACGACGCCGCGGTGGCCCGCATGACCCGTTCGGTCATGTTGCCCTTGCGGCGTTCCTCGACCAGCTCGATCAGGCCGTGCTGCTCCAGGGCCCGAAGGTGGTAGTTCACCTTCTGTCGGGCCAGACCGACCCGGGTGGCCAGCGTCGCCGCCGACGCCGGCTCGCTGAGGGCGGCCAGCAGCCGGGCCCGGATCGGGTCCAGTGACGCCTCGGCCGCCGCCGGGTCCTCGATCACCGCGATGTCGAACATGCCCATACTCTGACACCGACAACCTGCTTAGTCAAGACAAGAAATTTTGTCGGCGCGTCCGAGGCAATCAGCTCCACCGGCGTGTCGATTCCGGGCCGCTCCGTTCGTCGTCAGGCTGGGCGGCGAGCGCCCCCGCGACGACCCGAGGGAGACAAGCGTGAAGTACCTGTTCCTGCTCTACGGTGACCCGACCGGCGACCCGACCGAACCGGCGGCGGTCCAGGCCGAGATCGACACCTACTGGGCGTACGACAAGCTGCTCGCCGACACCGGCGCACTGCTCGACAGCCAGGCGTTGCAGGGCACCGAGACCGCGACCTGCGTCCAACTCGGCGCCGACGGCGGCCGGACCGTCACCGACGGGCCGTTCGCGGAGACCCGGGAGATCCTCGGCGGCTATTACCTGGTGGACCTGCCGGACCTGGACGCCGCCGTCGACTGGGCCGCCCGCTGCCCGGCCGCGTCGCGCGGCACGGTCGAGATCCGGCCGGTCCTGGAGTTCGACAAGCCGGAATGGTGGTCGGATCCGGCGTGACCGAGGTACACGCCGTCGAGCGGGTCTTCCGCGAGGAACACGGCCGGCTGCTCGCCCGGACCCACCTTGTGGATGATCTTGCGGAGTCCGAACTTCCAACGGCAGGCGCGACACCTATCGTGCGCGCCTGTCGCATGGCGGCTGTTCAGTCCTTCGGTGCGACCCGGACACGGTTCCCGTCAGGATCGGCTGCGAGGAAGGTCAGCCCGAACCCCGCATCGCGAGGCTGGTCCAGGATCGTGACGCCCTTGGACTGCCACTGTTTGAAGATCGCGTTGATCTCGTCGGGTCCACCGCCGCTGATGGCCAGGCACACCTCACTGGTACGCGGGACGTCCGGCGACAGGTCCTCGAACTGGCCGGACCACAGAGCGAGGTCAGCGCCTGGTCCGAGGTCGAAGGTGATGTATCCCGGAGTCTCGAGCGAGGGGCTCATGCCGAGGAGGTCGCCGTAGAAACGGGCTGCGGCGGGAGCGTCGCTCACATAGACGATGGACACGACGGACGTGGTCATGTTGTTCCTTCTCGCAGGTCGTAGGTACGCATCCACCAGCCTGGCCGGAATATGCGCCGCATCGTGTCGCAATTCCTGAAAAACTTGGTGGGTGACCCCGGACCGCTTCTTCGCCCTGCTGCTGCTCCTGGAATCGAGGGATGGCGCGACCACACAGGACCTTGCCTCGGCGCTCGGGGTCTCCCTGCGAACCATCACCCGGGACCTGAACTGGCTCCGCGACGCCGGTCTGCCGGTGACCGCACACCGGGGCCGCCTCGGCGGCGTGACCATGCTGCCCGGGTCCGGGCTCGACCTCACGCGGCTCACGGCTGACGAGCGTGATCACCTCTCGCTCATTGGGCTGGATGAGATACAACGCGCGGAGCTCGACGCCTCGGTCGAAAGCCGGCGCGCGCTCGCCAAAATCGCAGCGAAACAGTCACGTCGAGATCAGGAACTCCTACCGCTCACCGACGTAGTGCACGTGGACAGCCGTCCCTGGCTCCAGACATCAGCGTCCGGCACGACTCCGGCTTCGCTGATCGGCTCGGTGCGGCGAGGTCGCCGGCTACGGATCGAGTACAACAGCTCACGCGAGTCATGTCCACGCGACCTGGTCGTGGATCCCTACGGGCTGTTCGCCAAGGCCGGCGTCTGGTATCTCATCGCCGACTGTGCCCGGGTGCCACGGATGTACCGACTCGAACGGATCACGACGTGGAAGGAAGTCGATCAGCCACGACGGATCCGCGAGAACCAGACCCTGGCCACCGTCGCTGCCGCGCTCATTGATCAGTGGGCACACAACCACGCGATAGAGGTCAGCGCCACCATCGACCAGTCCCAGATCGAGCGGGCGGATCGGATTTTCGGCCCACGACTCGTCCGGGACGACCGGGAAGAATCCGCCACCGACCACAAGGTAACAATTCGCTTCCTGCATCTAGAGGACGTGCGAGCATTGCTGCCGTTCGGGGACGCCATTACTGTGCACGGCCCCACCGAAGCCCGGGCTCACCTCCGCACCCTCGCCACCAACCTTGCCCACCACTACGCGCCGTTACCAACGTCCTGACCACCAACACCTAGTACTCCAGCCGCACTTCGTGATTTATGAACTGCCTTCGCCGGTCTTCCAGCCTGGTTCGGAAGGGCGCGTAGTCGTGATCCGGAAAGATCTCTGGGAAGATCCGCAGCATGTTTCGCATGGCGTCCGCGGCGAACTGGAAGTTCATGTCCTGGGCGTCCACCTCGGCGAACAAGTACTGCCAACCGTAGGTTCCCTTGGTCACCAGGAGCGCATCGAGGTAGTCGCAGTAGTCCAGGTCGAGCTTGTGCAGGCGGCTGGTTCCGTCGAAGAACCACACCTCGGGGGACGTCGCACCCGGTCGGATCCGCAGGCTCGTGAACGATCCGCCCCCGCCCTTCGGGTGTTCGTCAAAGGGCCGCAGTTCCTCGTACGACTCCGGCCCGGACTCGGTGTCGACCTCGAGGTCCAGGTCTTCGACCCCGCCGAACATCGCGGCGCCCAGGTGACGGACCGAGAACTCGCCGGTTTGGTAGAGGTCGCCCTGCTCCACGGCCCAGTGGCTGGACACCGCTTCGAAGCGGAGGAAGCTCCGCTGGAGGCGGGGGTCCAGTTCCACCCCGCACTCCTCGGCGATGAGCTGGAAGGTTTCGTCCGCGTCCCCGACGAACTCCTCCACCGGGCCTCGCTCCTCGTGCATGACCTGCACTGCCGGAGCGCTCTGAAGCTCGTCCAGCATCCGCACATAACGACGCTCGTAGTCCGTGAGCCTTCTCAGGTCGTACATCACCTCTCGACAGGGTCCTTGCACACGGCTTCGCTGCGGTCCCCGCCCAGGGGATCCCCGGGTCCTGATCCTGCCAGAAGCGATCGACAACGCAGGGCCGACCGCTCGGCCTGTAAACGGCCGCTCGCCCTATGGACGGTGTCCCGAAAGGACAGTCCATACGTCACGAAGTGTGGCTGGAGTGTTAGTTCCGGAAAGTTCCATCGAACGGGTTCGTTCCGCACCTCCGCCGCACCCTGCCCCGCCGCCTCCGAGCTGACCAGCGGCTCAGCTTCACGGAGGGGCGGGTCAGCGGACGTCCGACCCGCTGCTCGTCCAGATCGGACCGACGTTCGTCCCGTTGAAGTTTCGGAATTCTTTCGTTAGCATCCCGAAATCGAGTCGTGTCGATGAGGTCCGCGCAGTGTGACCGGATCCGGGCCACCGGGTCACGCGCGGAAGGGCTACCTCGCGCCACCGTGTCCGGACGGCTGACGGCCGTGTCGGAGGCGCCGGCGTACGCCACCTCGACCGACCCGAACCGCGTGCGGAGATGCCACCGCCCGAGGTGCCCACCCCCGACCGTCCCAGCGGTCCGGACCGTTCACGCAGATCGACGTCTCCTGCTGAGTCGGCAGCACAGCAGGCGGTGACCCGATCACCCCGCGCCACCCACACCACCATCGAGAGGCACGAACCATGAGTTACGTATCCCCGCCGACGGGCAGACGCCCGAAGCTGCGGCAAGGCGTACGCGTCCTGCTGGTCTCGGCCGCCGCTGCGCTGGTCGCCAGCGGTACCGCGATCACCTTCGCCGGCTCCGCCAGCGCCGCGAGTACCCTCGGCGCGTCCGCCGCCGAACGCGGTGGCCGGTACTTCGGCGCCGCCGTCTCCGTGAGCAAGCTCAGCGACAGCACCTACACCACCGTGCTGAACCGCGAGTTCAACCAGATCACGGCCGAGAACGAAATGAAGATCAACGCGACCGAGCCGCAGCAGAACCAGTTCAACTTCACCAACGGCGACCGGATCGTCAACCACGGGCTCAGCCGGGGCTGGAAGGTCCGCGGCCACACCCTGGCCTGGCACTCCCAGCAGCCGGCGTGGATGGAGGCGATGAGCGGCAGTGCGCTGCGTTCCGCGATGGTCAACCACGTCACCCGGGTCGCCTCCTACTACGCCGGCAAGATCGACTCCTGGGACGTGGTGAACGAGGCGTTCGATGACGGCAACAGCGGCGCCCGCCGCGACTCCAACCTGCAGCGCACCGGCAACGACTGGATCGAGGCCGCGTTCCGGGCCGCGGACGCGGCGGACCCGAACGCGAAGCTCTGCTACAACGACTACAACACCGACAACTGGACCTGGGCCAAGACCCAGGCGGTGTACCGGATGGTGCAGGACTTCAAGCAGCGCGGGGTGCCGATCGACTGCGTCGGCTTCCAGTCGCACTTCAACAGCGGCTCGCCGTACCCGAGCAACTACCGCACCACGCTGTCCAGCTTCGCCGCCCTCGGCGTCGACGTACAGATCACCGAGCTGGACATCGAGGGTTCCGGCACGACCCAGGCGAACACCTACCGCAACGTGGTGAACGACTGCCTCGCCGTCTCGCGGTGCACCGGCATCACCGTCTGGGGCGTCCGGGACTGTGACTCGTGGCGCAGCGGCGGCACTCCGCTGCTGTTCGAGTGCAACGGCAACAAGAAGCCGGCGTACGACGCCACGCTCCAGGCGCTCAACAACGGCGTCACCCCGACCAACCCGCCGACCACGCCGCCGACGAGCGGGCCGACGAACCCGCCCACCACGCCGCCGACGCAGGGACCGGGCGGCTGCTCGGCCACCGTCTCGCTGAACCAGTGGAACGGCGGCTTCGTCGCCACGGTACGGGTGACCGCCGGCTCGTCCGGCACGAACGGCTGGTCGGTGGGGATGACCCTGCCGTCCGGTGCCACGGTCACCAACGCCTGGAACACCCAACGCAGTGGTAACAGCGGCGCGGTCACGTTCACCAACGTGAGCTACAACGGCCGGATCGCCGCCGGACAGTCCACCGAGTTCGGTTTCCAGGGCACCGGCAGCGGCAGCGGCATGAGTCCCACCTGTTCTGCCAGCTGAACCGTAGCCACCAGCCGAAGGGCCGGTGCGGAGGACGCGGTCCTCGGCACCGGCCCTTTCGTCAGCCCGGGTCGGGTGGTGCTGACGGTCACCCGCCGGTGGACGGCCACTGCGGCCAGGTCGCCGGCTCCTCCGGGTCGCCGTCGAGCCGGAGCCCGTCCACGACCCGGGTCAGCCGCACGGCGGTGATCCCCTCGGAGGCGCCGAGCTCGACCCGCAGGCCGTCGAAGTCCGGCACCACGAGCCGGGTCCCACCCGACGCTGTCGTCGACCCGTACGCCGGACGTCCGGCCAACCGCTGCTGCGCCGGAGTGCCGTCCGCCGTCCGGCGGCGTACCCCGATCTCCACCTGCCCCTGGTGATGGCCGACGGTGAGGACCGCCTCCACGAGACGGGTGAGTCGTCCGTCCGCGTTGGGCACCTCGCCGCCGGCCATGGTCACCCGACAGCCGAGCGGGATCTCCGCCGGTGACCACGCCGGCAGCCTGACCGGTGCGGAACACCGGGTGGCGGTGTCGAGGCGTACCCGGTTCGCGATGCTCCCGGCCTCGGCCGCGCGGCCCCAGCCGCCGTGCCCGGACACCTGGGCCCACACCCCCGGAGCCGCCTTCCACCGCAGGTGGAAGGCCTCCGCACGGTCGCTGCGCTGGACGTGGAGGGTGGCCGGCAGTCCGCCGACCGTCGCCGCCGACAGCTCCGGCTCGGACCAGGCGGCGGTCGGCTCCACGTCCTGTCGCTGCACCAGCAGGTCGAGCGGCCCGACCGCGCGGGCCAGGGCGACCTCGGTGTACCGCGCCCCGGCGGTGACCGCCACCCGCTCGCTGCCGGACTCCACCGCCCAGGTCACGCTCTGTGCGCCGACGGTGAACCCGTCGACCGCGAAGTGCAACACCCCCGGATCGGTGCCGACCAGCCGGGGTGCGTCCGCCGCACCCGGTACGCCGACCGCGACCGGCGGCGTCGGTGCCCGTCGACCGACCGACGGCGGAGCCGGGGTATGCGGCGCGGCCGGCGGTGGTACGCCGGCCACCCGGTCGCTGGCGGCCGGCTCCAGGACGGCGAGCCCGGCGACCGCCAGCGCGACGGCGGCACCGGCCCCGACCAGGGTGCGGCGACGACGACGTTGGAGACGGCCCCGGCGCAGGGCCGAGGCCGCCAGGTCGGCCGTGTCGACCGGGCCGCCCACCCGTTCGGCGAGGCTGCGGGCGAGGGTCCGCTCGAGTTGGTCGGTCACCGCCCACTTCCCGGCACCGGATCGGCGACACCGAGCGGACCGCCGCGCAGCGTGGCGAGGGCCCGGAGCGCGGTGGCCCGGACGGTCTCCGGGGAACAGCCCACGATCTCGGCGATCAGAACGTCGTCCAGTTCCTCGTAGTAACGCAGCACCAGGACCGCCCGGGGTCGGGGCGGCAGCCGGGACATCCGCCCCCACGTCTGGTCCCGCCCGGCCGCCTCGGATCCGGGGTCAGCCGGGCCGTGACCGGTGGCCGCCGTGGCGGGGGCGCCCGGTCGGGGCTGGCGACGTGACCGTCGGCCGAACCGGCGCCACCGACCGGCGCAGCCGGCGTCGACCAGCATCCGCCGGACGTACACGTCAGGTCTGTCCCCGGCCATCACCCGCCGCCACCGGCGGTGTGCCTTGGCCAGCACGTCCTGGACCAGGTCGTCGGCCCGGTGGTCGTCTCCGGTCAGCAGGCGCGCGAACCGGACCAGCGCGGCACCCCGGAGATGGACGTACTCCTCGAACGTCACGTCGCAGGCCCTTCCTTCGGCTCCCTCTCACCCCCTCAGACGTAACCGGGGCCTCCTGGTGTTGGATGGCGCCGGCAACTTTCTGCGTCACGTCCGAAGGGCGGGAATTCACGGGTACGACGCGGCGCCCGACGGTGAGGATCCGAGCGTGCCGATCGACCATCATCTGCTGATCGCGTTCACCCTGACCACCACCGTCGCCATGGTCACGCCCGGGCCGGACATGCTCTTCGTGCTCGGCTGCGGGATGCGGGGTGGCGCCCGGGCCGGCCTGCTGGCCACCGCCGGGGTGGCGACGAGCGAGGCGATCCACGTCGCCGTGGCGGCGGCCGGGCTGGCCGCGCTCTTCGCGGCGGCGCCGACCGCGTTCACCGTGGTCCGGATCGTCGGCGCCGGCTACCTGATCTGGCTCGGGGTGCAGCTGATCCGACAGCGTGGGAAGGGTACGGCCGAACCGTCGCAGACCGGCGCCGGGCTCTCCGGTCGACGGGCATACCTCAGTGGACTGTTGACGAACCTGCTGAATCCGAAGATGGTCACGTTCACCATCGCCTTCCTGCCGCAGTTCGTCGACCCGGCCCTGGGCCGGGTCTGGCTGCAGTTCGCGATCCTCGGCGCCATCATGATCTTCCTGGAGTTCCTGGTCGACGGCGCGGTCGGCGTCTTCGCCGGCCGGATCGGCGGTTGGCTCCGACGCCGCCGGGCGGTACGCCGCCGGATCGACGCCGCGACCGGCGGCCTCTTCATCGGGCTCGGCGTACGGCTGGCCGTCGAGCGGTGACCGGTCGGCCGGGCGACGACGATTCTGTGGTGTCGTCGCCCGTGCCCGAGCCTCCCGGACACCGCCCCTGACCCGCGCCCCGGTGCGGCGTACGGAGGTGTTCCGTCCCAGGGGATGGCCACCCGGGCAGAAGGTTGATCTTGCTAAGCAAGATCAGTCGTAACATCCTCTGAACTTCCGCCTAACCGGCATCCGGTTGGGTGGGTCGGCACCTCCCGCTGATCCGGGAGGCGCCGCAACGTTCATGGGAGCGCTTCCATCCAGTGGAGGCGTCGAAAGGAGCTCCGTGACGAGCACAAACAGGAGCCTGCGTCGAAGACTGGCGGTACCGCTGCTGGTCCTCGCCCTGGCCGGCGGCGGAACAGTCGCCACCGGGGGTACGGCGTCGGCGGCACCGCCCCAGCCCGGCGGTACGGCACACGACCCCACCGACCTCGGCCTGGTCAAGGACGGCGACCGGATCGACCTGACCGGCGGCGCCGGCCGACGGCCGTTCGACGCCGACCGGACCCGGACACCCGGGTCCGGCACCGAGCGGCGGGCCGCCGAACCCGCCAGCACCGGCCGGTACATCGTGGAGCTGGCCGAGGAGCCGGTGACGACGTACCAGGGCGGGGTTTCGGGCCTGGCCCGGACCCGGCCGGCGGCGGGCGAGCAGCTGGCACCACAGTCGACGGCGGCGCAGGCGTACCGGAAGCATCTCGACGCCCAGCGCGCGGCGGTGGCCGGGGCGGCCGGGGTCACGGTCACCCGGACCTACACCACCGCCTTCAACGGCTTCTCCGCCAAGCTGACCCCGGAACAGGTGGCCGCGTTGCGGCGCGACCACCGGGTCCGCAGCGTCACCGAGTCCCGGCTGGTCACCACCGGCACGGCGACACCGGACGGCACCACCCCCGACACCCGGCCGAGCACCCCGGTCCCGGGCGCACCCGCGACCGCTGACCCGGCCGGGACGGCGACCGGGGAGACCACCGGCGATGCGGACGACGCGACGGCGGATCGGAGCGGCAAGCCGGGCAAGCCCGGAAAGCCCGACAAGCCGAAGCCGGGCAGCGACACCGGCGCCGGCGTGGTGATCGGCGTGCTGGACACCGGCATCTGGCCGGAGAGCCCGTCGTTCGCCAAGAGGATGCCGGCCCCGGCGGGTTGGCACGGGACCTGCCAGACCGGCGCGGCGTTCGTGGTCGAGCACTGCAACGGCAAGATCGTCGGTGCCCGCTACTTCGCCGACGCGTACCTGGCGGTCTACGGCGAGCTGCCGCCGGGCGAACTGCTCTCGGCCCGCGACATGTCCGGGCACGGTACGCACACCGCCTCCACCGCGGCCGGCCTGCCGATCCGCAACGTCACCATCTCCGGCCGCGACTTCGGCCCCGTCGGCGGCGTCGCGCCGGACGCGCAGATCGCCGCCTACAAGGTGCTCTGGGGCGGCGAGGGATTCGACGAGGACATCATCGCCGGCATCGACGCGGCGGTCGCCGACGGCGTGCAGGTGATCAACTACTCGATCGGAATGACCTTCGGGGACCAGCAGCCGAACACCCCGATCGGCAACGCCTTCCTGAACGCCGCCCTGGCCGGGGTCTTCGTCTCGGCGGCCGCCGGCAACGACGGCATGAGCGGGATGATCGCCAACGCGCAGCCGTGGGTGACCACGGTCGGCGCGGCGGTCACCACGCCCAACGAGGGCACCGTCCGGCTCGGTGACGGCAGCAGGATCGTCGGCACCTCGCTCGACGTGCTGCCAGGTGGCCGCAAGCCCCTGCCCCTGGTCTTCGGCGAGCAGGCCGGCTCGCCGGAGAACGGCTCGGCGTACTGCGTGCCGGGCAGCATCGACCCGGCGAAGGTCCAGGGCAAGGTGGTGGCCTGCGCGCTGAGCAACCCGTACGACTCGGTCCAGGAACTGAAGGCGAAGGGTGCGGCGGCGATGCTGCTCTTCGACCCGATCGGCAACTTCCGGGTCAACTCGCTCTACGACTTCCCGGTGCTCTACCTGCCCACCCGGGAACAGTCGGGCACACTCTTCAACTACCTGATGCGGCACCCGACCGACGCCACCGCGCTGGTCGGCTCCGGCGGCGACGGATCCAGCGTTCCCGGCCTGCCGAGCGTCGCGGACTTCTCGTCCAAGGGCCCGGACCAGGTGCACTACGGGCTGTTCAAGCCCGACCTGGTCGCCCCGGGCAGCGACGTCCTCGCCGCGGTCTCCCCGCCGGGCAACTTCGGCCGGGAGTACGACCTGTACTCCGGCACCTCGATGGCGGCCCCGCAGGTCGCCGGCGCGGCGGCGGTACTGCGGGCCAAGCACCCGACCTGGTCCGCGGCCGCGGTCGCCTCGGCGCTGCGGACCACCGCCACCGACACCGAGGGCACCGACACCCCGCTGGCCCAGGGCAGCGGAATGCTGGCCCTGGACCGGGCCGACGACCCCGGGCTGGTGTTCGAGCCGGCCGCCGCCGACCTGGTCGCCTTCAGCGAGGCCGCCACGCCGGACGGCCGGGACCTCAACCTGCCCGCCATCTCGCTGCGCGAGTACGACGGCACCCGGCCGGTGACGCTGACCCGCAAGCTGACCAACGTCGGCGGCAAGCGGGAGACGTACCGGGCCTCGGTCAGTGGCCTGCCCGGGATGCGGGTGACGGTCAGCCCGTCGTCGGTCACCGTCGACCCCGGCAAGACCGTCACGGTCACCATCACCCTGCGTCGCGGTGACGCGCCGTGGGACCGGTACGTCACCGGGGCGATCACCTGGCGCAGCCACGCCCACCAGGTCCGGATCCCGGTCGCCGCCCGTCCGTGGGGCATCACCCCCCGGCCCTACGACGACGAGCAGCTGGAGTTCGGGCGGCTCACCACCGGCGCGTTCGGCCTGCTGGAGCCGGGCTTCACCGGCCCGATCTCCGGCCGTTCGACCGGCTACACCCCGATCGAGTGGAACTCGTACTCCATGCCGGCCGGCGTCGACGGCGGCGTCTTCGACCGCAACGGCCTGGGCGTACGGGCACACACCTTCACGGTGCCGAAGGGCAGCGCCGGAATCGTGGTGCAGACCGGCACCGACGACCCGAACGCCGACCTGGACCTGTTCCTGTACAAGGGCGACAAGCTGATGTACCGGAGCGCCAACTGGCACAGTTCGGAGCAGGCGTACGTCTTCCTGCCCGAACCGGGGACGTACACGGCGTACGTCTTCGCGTACACCGCCAGCGGTCCGGTGGTCGACTACCGGCTCGGGCATGCCGTGCTCAGCCGTACCGGCCGGTACGCGCCGGCCACGCTCACCCTGCCGGCCACCGTGGAACGGGGTACCACGCCGCAGTTCACGCTCCGGCCGGACAGCCCGCTGACCGGCGACGGCGAGTACTGGGCGTACACCGAGCTGCGGATCGACGGCGAGGTGGTACCCGGGCAACTGGTGTACACCTCCCGCTTCTGGTGGCAGTGATCCGACGGCGGTGAGTGACCGGGTGGCGGTGATCAGGTCGCCCTGACCTGGCACGGCGTCCACGGCCGGCAGACGTACCGTCATGGCCGGCAAACGGTGGGACGGGACCTCCGGTCCCGTCCCACCGTCGTCTTCCGGGCGCGGCCTCGTTTTCCGGCATCACGGCGGGGTACCCCGACCGTGGGAGGGGCCCTTCCGCACCCCTGGCTGCCGCCCGGGCGACAACAAGGGACCTTCCTCTCGCCGGGAGAGGGGGTGGAGGTGGCCGGGGCAGGGCGACGACCGCGTGCCGCCACCGCGGCGGTGCTCCGCGGGGGTGCGCGCGGCACGGTGGCCGCGATGGCGATGTCCGGGGTACGGCAGGCCACCACCGCGCTCGGGATCGTCCAGCGCACGCCCCCCGAGTCGGTGCTGTTGCACACGGCGCCCGGCCTCTTCCGCCGGGTGCCGGTGGCCCGCCGGCAGGCGCTCGTCGAACTGGTCCACTGGGCCTACGGCACGGCCGGTGGCGCGCTCTTCGGGCTGCTGCCCCGGGGTCTGCGTCGACGGCGCTGGGTCGGCCCGGCGTACGGCTTCGGCTTCTGGGTGGTGTTCGAGGTCGGCCTCGCCCCACTGCTCGGCATCAGCGAACGTCGGCACGGGGTCCGGGAGCAGTTCGGCCTGCTCGCCGACCACCTCCTGTACGGCGTCGTGGTGGCCGCCTCGCCGTGGCCGCACGCCGACTGAGCACGCCCGGGCCGAGGGCCGACCGAGCACGCCCGGGCCGAGGGCCGACCGAGCACGCCCGGGCCGCACGCCGACTGAGCACGCCCGGACCGACGACAGCCAGTGCGGGCGGGGCGCGGGTTCAAGCAGGTGGGAAAGGGGAAGGCGATCGGTGGCAGCCGAGGGAGGGAGATCACCATGGGTAAGAAGCACGGCCACGCCGACAACATCGTCTACGACCTGGTTTCCATCCAGTACCACGCGCTGAAGGGTGGACAGGTCTACGAGCAGTACAAGAACGACGCCGAGGGCCATGACGACATCCGGCAGTTCATCGAACGCATCCAGCGCGAGGACATCGACCGGGCGCAGCGGGCGCAGGAACTGTTGGCGACGATCATCAACGTTCCGGTCGGCGCCCGCTGACGGACGTACCGGTCGGGCGGGCGGTGGCGAGGTCGACGGGCCGCGTGCCGGGTCCGCCGACGGTGCTGGTGGAGGCGGCTACCGGTGCCGACGACGGCGGCGTAACCACCACCAGACTCCGAGCGCCACGACCACCAGGGCGGCGAGGCCGGCACCGGCCTCGCCGAGGTGGTTCTCCACCCGCCGCCAGGAGGCACCGGCCAGATAGCCGACCAGCACCACGGCGGTCGCCCAGGCCGCGCCGCCGATCGCGTTGTAGAGCAGGAACCTGCGGTACGGCATGCGGTTCATCCCGGCCAGGGCCGGCACCAGGGTACGCAGCACTCCGACCCAGCGGCCCAGCAGCACCGCCACCGGTCCGTGCCGGGCGATGAACTGTTCGGCGCGGTTCCAGCGGTCCTCCCCCACCCATCGGCCCGGTCGGCTGCGCCGCAGCGGTGCGCCGCTCCAGCGGCCGATCTCGTAGCCGACGCTGTCTCCGGCGATGGCACCCACGATCGACACGATGACCATCGCGGGCAGGCTGACCTGCCCGGTGGCGGCGAGGGCGCCGCCGAGCAGCAGGGCGGTCTCGCCGGGCAGGAAAAGGCCGACAAAGGCGGCGGACTCGCCGAAGGCGAGCGCGCCGACCACCAGTAGCGCGGCCCAGCCGGAGAGCGCGGAGAGGGTGTCGACCACGCCGTTCACCGGGCCGCCGTTCAGGTACGACCGCCGCCACCAGGGGTACGACCGCCGCCACCAGGGGTACGACCGCCGCCATCAGGGCCGACCCGGCGAGCGACTGCCGACTGGTGGGCACCGGCCGAAACGAGTTTCACCTGGTCATCGTGCCCGAGAAATTGCGACGATACGCCGGAATCACCCGACCCTGCCGGCCCCCGCCAACTCCTACGGCCCCCCGCCAACTCCTACGGTCCCGCGCCGGGGACTCCCCGATCTCGACGGCGCCGCCGACCAGTCCCCAGCCGTCGTGGTGACCGCGGCGGTGCACCAGCAGGATCCGGCCCCTGGGGTCGACGGGCAGGACCGCGGCCGACGGCAGGGGCAACAGTTCGGTCCCGAGGTGGGCGCGGAGCCGGGCGACGTACGGCCAGATGGCCATGCCGGCCACGGTAGAGCGACACGGTTGGCCGTGCGGACGAACCAGGCCCCACGAGGACGACCACCACCGCCCGGCCCAGGTTGGTCCTCGGGAGGGACACGAGGTTGCGCTGTACCTACTGGTATGTACAGAATACTGGCATGGACTCGCGACAACTGCTGGTCGAGACGATGAGCGAGCTCATGTGGGAGCGCGGCTATGCCGCCACGAGCCCGCGTGACGTGCGCGAACGGTCCGGTCTGGGCCAGGGCAGCATGTACCACCACTTCCCGAGCAAGCGGGAGCTGGCGCTCGCCGCCCTTGAGCGCAACGTCGTCGACCTGCTCCCGGCCGCATCCGAGCTCGACGGTCCGGGCGACCCGATGGCCCGGATCGAGGCCTATCTGATGCGCCCCCGCGCCGCCCTCAAGGGCTGCAAGGTCGGCCGGATGACCCAGGATCCGCAGGTCCGCGAGGACCCGGTGCTGCTCGCCCCGGTGGCGCGGGCGTTCGCCCAGGTCCACGGCAGCTGGGTGAAGGTGCTTCGCGAGGCGGTCGCCGCCGGCGAGTTGCGGGACGACCTCGATCCCGAGCGCCTCGCCCACACCCTGATGGCCGTCCTGCAGGGCGGCTACGTGCTCGCGATCGCGCAGCAGGACCCGGGCCCGTTCGACGACGCCCGCGCCGGCGCCCTCGACCTGCTCCGGGCGGCGGCACCGTCCGCACCGAGCAACACGAACGACAAGAGGAAGAGAACGTCATGACGGTACGCATCGGCATCAACGGGTTCGGGCGGATCGGGCGCAGTTACCTGCGCGCCGCCCTGGCGAACGACGCCGACGTCGAGGTGGTCGCGGTCAACGACCTCACCGACGCCCGCACGCTGGCCACCCTGCTCGAATGGGACTCCATCTTCGGCCGCCTCGACGGCGTCGCCTTCGAGGGCGACACGATCACCGTCCGGGGCAGGCGTATCAGGGTCTTCGCGCAACCGGACCCGGCGGCCATCCCCTGGGGTGACGTCGGCGCCGACGTTGTCATCGAGTCCACCGGCCACTTCACGGACGGCGTCGCGGCGGCGGCCCACCTGAAAGGTGGCGCGCGGAAGGTCATCATCTCCGCGCCGGCCAAGGGGGACGTCCCCACGTTTGTTCTCGGAGTGAACGACGAGGGGCTCGACCCGGACAGCCACGACGTCTTCTCCAACGGTTCGTGCACCACGAACTCGCTGGCGCCGCTGGCGAAGGTGCTGAACGACTCGTTCGGCATCGAATCCGGCCTGATGACGACGGTCCACGCCTACACGGGCGACCAGCGGCTGCACGACGCCCCGCACTCCGACCTGCGCCGGGCCCGCGCCGCCGCCGTCTCGACCATTCCGACGTCGTCCGGCGCGGCGAGGGCGATCGGCAAGGTGATCCCGGAGCTCGACGGACGGCTCACCGGCGCGGCACTGCGCGTCCCCGTCCCGGTGGGCTCGATCACCGACCTCACCGTGGTCCTCCGGCGCAGCGCCAGCGTCGAGGAGGTCAACGCGGCGTTCCGCGAGGCGGCCGCCTCCCCGCGGCTCCAGCGTTACCTGCAGTACTCCGAGGCGCCGCTGGTCTCGGCGGACATCGTCGGCAACCCCTACTCGTCGATCTTCGACGCCCCACTGACCGAGGCTGTCGGCAACCAGGTCAAGGTGCTCGGCTGGTACGACAACGAGTGGGGATTCTCCAACCGCCTCGTCGAGTTCTCCGAACGGATCGCCGCCGCCTGACGCCGGACCGCACCGGCCCGGGGTGACCGACCGGCGGTGGTGACCACTGCGCGGGGGTTGGCCGTCCCGGTGGAGCCGGCCCCCGAGGTCGCCACCAGCGCGGAACCGGGAGTCGGGTGAGCGCGTCACAAAGGACAGCGCGGTGGGATGGTGCACCGGGATCTGGGGATGGGGCGACGGCATGCGCGGACCGCTGGCACGACTCCTCGTCGGGCTGCTGCTGGTGGGCGCCGTCACGGCCGCCTCGAGCGGCTGCGCCGGAAGTGGCACGAACAGGTCCGGACCACCGGTCGAGCAGTGGCCGGTGCCGACCGGACCCGCCGTACTGCGGTCGAGCTGGACCTCCTGTGCCGCGGAGGCGTTCCCGCCGGACGGGGGCACCCGGGACGGGGTGCCGCCGCAGTACGACGAAGACCCGCTGACCCTTCCCCGGCTGCCCGACAGTTTTGTCGCCACCTCGGCGGTGCTCTGCGTCCGGGCTCCGCAGCAGCGTCCCGCCGGCGGCCAGGATCTGGTCGAGTTCGAGCGGCGGGCCGAGGACGTCGGCGACCTCGTCACGGCGCTGCGGCTGCCCGACGAACCCCGTACCGACAACCCGTGCCTGCTCAATCTGGTGCTCGTCCCGTGGTTCGCCCTGCTCGACGCCGAGGGGCGGTGGAACCGGCCCGGCGTACCCCGCAACGCCTGCGGCCAGCCCCGGCGTGAGGTGACGCGGGCACTCGACCAGCTCACCCTGACCCAGGTCTCGGCACGGCCGGTGCGGGAGATCGAGTCGGCCGGCGCCGCCGCCTCCGGCTGCGGGCAGGGCCGGGCCGACACGATCGCGATGCACACCCGCCTGGCGCCGGCGCAGACCTCCGGCCGGCTCGACGGCGTCCCGCTGGGCTCGGCCCGCCAGATCCGGCTCTGCGTCTATCGTGTCCCTGCCGACCAGCAGGGCAGTACGAAACCGGCCGGCGACTTCGAGTACGGGCTGCTCCTGCCGCGGGACCGGTGGACCGTACTGCGGGCCGCGCTGGCGGACCGGGGACCGGCCCGGGAGTGTGCCCTGCCGGCAGGCCGGTTCGCACTGTTGCAGGAGGCGGGTGTTCCGGTCGGGGCGGAGGTCACCGTGGAACTCGACGGCTGCCGACGGATCCTGCTGACCGCCGGTTCCGGCGACTCGACGCTGACCCAGGGCGACGCCGCCCTCGCTGACCTCTTCCGGCCGGAGTAGCCGCCGACCGGTCTGCGGCTGGGGAGTCGGCCGATCGCCGTGGCAAGCCGCCGCCGCTCAGCCGGTCGCCACGGCGAGCCGCCGCCGCTGGGTGGCGGCCAGCACGGCGCCGAGCACCGCGACGAGCGCGGCCACGGCGACGGTGACGTCGGCCGGGTCACCGAGTCGTACGCCGCTGGAGGCGATCGAGCCGACCAGGGCCAGTCCGAGCGAGGCACCGACGTACCGGGCGGTGTTGCTGGCGCCGGAGCCCATCGCGACGTGGTCGGCCGGCACGCTCTCCACGGCCAGCCGGGCCAGCGTCGCGTTCAGCACGCCGGTACCGATCCCGGCCACGGCGAGGCCGGGCAGCGCCCGTGACCACGTACCGGAGCCGACCAGGCCGAGCAGCGCCGCCTCCCCGGCGGCGGTGAGCAGCAGCCCGACCACCAGCAGCTTCGCCGAGGAGTGACGGGCGCCGAACCGGCGCATCTGCAACGCGACGAGGAACGCCATGCCGGACCAGACGGCGAAGATCCCGGCGGCGGCCAGCGGTCCCAGCCGCATCGGACCCTGCAGTTGGGTCGGCAGGTACGACATCGGGCCGAGCAGGGCGAGTCCGGTGACCAGCCCGCCGAGGGCGGAGAGCCGGAACATCGGGGAGCGGAACAGCGCCAGCTCCAGCATCGGCTGCCGGCTGCGTCGCTCGACGACGACAAAAGCGCCGAGCAGCAGCAGACCCAGCACCAGCGGCAGCAGGACCGGGGTACGCAGCCAGCCGGTGCGCCCGTCGGTGACCGCGACCAGCAGCAGGGCGAGGCCGGCGGCCAGGGCGACGGTTCCGGCCCAGTCGACGGGCCGGGGCCGGCTCGACCGCGACTCGTCGAGCAGCCACGCCCCGAACGGTACGAGGGCGACGGCGGCGACCGCTGCCACCACGTGGTACGCCCGCCAGTTGACGAGTTCGGCCAGCGCGCCGCTGACCAGCGGCCCGAGCGCGATACCGGCACCGAGGGTGGCACCCCACCGGGCGGTGGCCTTGCCCCGTTCGGGCCCGGTACGGAAGGCGTGGCCGAGCAGGCCGAGGCCGGCCGACATGATCGCCGCGCTCGCCAGTCCCTGGAGTACCCGGGCGGCGATGAAGAGCAGGGGTTCCTGGGCGAGGGCGCTGCCCAGGCTGGCGAGCCCGAGCAGCCCGGTGCCGACCAGGAAGATCCGCCGCCGGCCGAAGTTGTCCGCGACGCTGCCGGAGACCAGCACCGTCGCCGCCAGCCCGAGGGCGATCCCGTTGATCATCCAGACCTGCCCGACCGGGCCGGCGCCCAGTCCGGCGGCGGTCTGTGGCAGCACGGTGACCGGCGCGGAGTAGTCCATCACGGCCAGCAGGGTGGCGATGCAGACCACCAGCAGGACCGCCCCGCCCGCCGACGGCCGGGCCGGGCCTCCGGACCGCGCGGCATGTTGGCGCAGCTCCATTTCCACCTCCAGGTTCGGCCCACACCAGGGCTGGGTTCAATGAACGAACCGGAAGACTACCAGACGAGGTTCGGTGAACGAACCAACCGGCGGGTACCATCGACCCGTGGCCCTGGGAAAGAACTACGAACGGCAGGACTGCTCCTTCGCCCGCGCACTGGAACTGCTCGGCGAACGGTGGACCCTGCTCCTGGTCCGGGACGCCTTCTACGGCGTACGCCGGTACGCCGACTTTCTGGCCCACCTCGACATCCCCCGGGCCGTCCTCGCGGAGCGGCTGCGCACCCTGACCGAGGCCGGGGTGCTGGCCCGACACCGCTACTCCGACTCTCCGCCCCGGGACGAGTACGTGCTGACCGAGCGCGGCCGCGAGTTGTGGGGCATGCTCCACCAACTCGGCCAGTGGGGCGAGCGGCACACCTCCGCCGGCGGGCCCCGCCGACTCTTCAGCCACGCCGACTGCGACGCGCCCCTCGACCCGCGCGGGGTCTGCGAGCGCTGCGACCGGCTCGTCCCGCCCGAGGAGGTCGAGGTACGCCCGGGCCCGGGTGCCCGGGACGACCTGCGCGACGATCCGGTCAGCCGGGCGCTGCGCCAGCCGCACCGGCTACTCGAACCGCTGCTCTGACCGGGCTCTCGGACAGCCGACAGACCGGGCCCTCGGACAGCCGACAGACCGGGCCCTCGGACAGCCGACAAACCGGGGCTGACCGGACGAAACGCTATTACCGGACTGATCCGGCGATACGCTGAACAGCATGCGCGCCGGCACCAGCGAGGACCCCCGACTGCGCCCGGTTACCGCAGCGGACCGGGTCTGGACGGGCGTGACCACCACCGGTGACGGCCGGGTCTTCGTCAGTTTCCCGTCGGCCGACGGCCCCGGGATCCAGGTCGGCGAGGTCGTCTCCGACGGTCGGATCGTCCCCTTCCCGGACGAGGCGTGGAACGAGGTCCGGCACACCCCGGACCCCCGGGGCGCGTTCGTGCACGTGAACGGGCTGCGGATCGGCCCCGACGGCAACCTGTGGATCGTCGACGCGGGCACACCCGGGTTCGGGCTGCCGGTCGTACCCGGAGGGCCCCGACTGGTCGTCGTGGCGACCGACACCGCGACGGTGCTCCGGGAGTACCCGCTCGACACGGCGGTGCACGAGCACAGCTACCTCGACGACGTACGGTTCAACGGGCCGGTGGCGTACCTGACCGACGCCGGGGCACCGGGCCTGATCGTGCTCGACCTGGCGACCGGCGAGGCCCGCCGGCTGCTGGAGCAGCACCCGAGCACCGTCGCCCGCCGACCGATGCGCGCCGACGGGGAGATCCTCCGGGACCCGGACGGCAACGAACTGCGGATCCACGCCGACCAACTGGAAGTGTCGCCGGACGGGGCGTACCTGTACTTCCAACCGGCGTCCGGGCCGCTGTACCGGATCGAGACGCGCTGCCTCGACGACCCGGCCGTACCTCCGGAGGTGGTGGCCGAGCGGGTCGAGCCGTGGGCGGACACCCCGACCACCGGCGGCACCGCCATCGACGCGGCCGGGGTGATCTACCTGAGCGACGTGGACAAGCGGCGGCTCCTGACCGTCGGGCCCGACGGTCGGGTCGAGGTCCTGCTCAGCGATCCGCGCCTGGCCTGGGCCGACGCGATGTGGCTCGACGGCACGGGCCACCTGTGGATTCCCGCCGCGCAACTGAACCGCACCCCGGGCCTGGCCGGCGGCCGGTCCGCCGTCGACTACCCGGTCTGGATCTACCGGCTGCCGGTCAACGCGGTGCCTCCGGCCAACGACCACGCCTGATCCGACCGCGGCAGCGGCCGTTTCCTGCCACGTCGAACCCGTTTCGGGGCCCCGCAGGTCGGCCACCGCCTGCTATTCTCCTGCTTCGATATGTAGCGGTACGGTCCGGTTCGGCACCCCTCGTCGGGGTACCGGCAGGTGGGTGAGCGGGGGGAGGGACGACGGAAGTGTCTGCCCCGTCCCCGCCCGAGATGCCGGCCGCCAGCGCCCTCGGCTGGGTCTACACGATCTTCCCCGCGCTGCTCCGGCTCACCTGCGGGCTCGCCTGCGCCGCCGTCGCGCTCGCGGTCCGCACCCCACCGGTCGACACCACCCTGCTGGTGGTCGCGGTGACCGTACTGACCGTCTGGTCGGCGTTCTTCGCCGGCTGGGTCGTCCGCCACAGCAGACACGCCCCGGTGATGGCCGTCGACGTTCTGCTCACCGTCGGGGCCTGCCTGCTGATCCGGCGCCTGGTGGCCGCCGAGGTGCTGCCCGGCGGGGTCAGCTGGGTGGCGATCCAGTCCAGCACCACGGTGATCATCGCCCAGTTCGTCCTGCCCACCCGCTGGTCGATCCCGGCCGGCCTGCTGGTCGCCGCCGCGTACGGGACGGGCGCGCACCTCGCCGGCGACCAGGCCGAGGCGGTCGACAACAGCGTCACCCTCGTCGTACAGACCCTCTGCAGCGCCGTACTCGCCGGGGTCGCCCGGCGCAGCAGCCGGCGCGCCGACGACGCCTTCGCCGGCTACCAGGAGGCGGCCCGGACCGCGCTCACCGCCCGGGCGGCCCGGATCGCCGAACGCCAGCAGAACCGGGACCTGCACGACACGGTGCTCTCCACGTTGACCGTGGTCGGCCTCGGTGCGGTCACCGGGCAGTCGGCGCCGCTGCGCGAGCGGGCCGCCGGGGACCTGCGTACCCTGGCTGCGCTGGCCGGGGGGCGCGAGCCGGCCGACGTACCGGCGGGCGACGCGGGCCACGACGGTGCCGACGGCGGCGACACCGCGCTCGACGAGCGGCTGCGCCGGCTGCTTCGCCGGTCACCGCAGCTGCGGGTGACGGTGGCCCTGGAACCGTGCGAGGTGCCGACCAAGGTCGCCGATGCGATCACCGACAGCGCCGGCGAGGCACTGTCCAATGTGTTGCGTCATGCGCCGGACGCCACCGCGACGGTCCGGCTGAGCCGCGACGGCGGCACCGTCGTGGTCGAGGTCGGCGACGACGGCCCCGGCTTCGACCCCGGCACGGTCCCACACCACCGGTACGGCCTGCGCGAGTCCGTGCACGGTCGGATGGCCACCGTGGGTGGACGGGCCGAGGTCGACTCCGCACCCGGCCGGGGCAGCCGGGTACGCCTGGAGTGGTCCGATGTCGGCTGACCTGCCCACCGTCTCCACCGTCGTCGGCCGGCCGGCCGAGCCCACCACCGACGGTCCCCCCGGCACGGACAGCGTCGAAGGCCCCACCGGCGCGGTCACCAGCACCGTCGAACGCGGACCCCGGCTGGCGGCGGTGCTCATCGCGTTCGGCTGGCACCTCGCCATCAACCTGCCGGCGGTGATCGCCCAGTGGGACCGGTACCGGTCACCGTGGGTGGTCGCCGCCGGCTGGCTCGGCTATGTGGTCGTCGGCGCGGTCGCCGCCCGGCACCTGCTCCGGGGAACCCGGGCGCCGGCCTGGCCGCTGATCGGGGTGCTGCTCGTCATCGACGTGGCGGTCCTCGCCTGCACCCCGCCCAACGCGGTGTTCGACTCGGCCAACTTCGGCTGGGCGACCCTCGCCTGGTTCGCGCTCCTGCTGCTCTGGGGGCGACGGATCCCGGAACTGGTCGCGGTGCTCGCGGCCGGCGCGCTCATCGCCCTGGTCGGCGTACTGGTCAACACCGACCGCGGCCCGGCCGAACTGAGCCGCTACGCGATGACCGTCTACGGCACCATCGTGCTGCCGATCGCCATGATGATCGCGATCAACCTGCTCACCGAACTGACCGGACGGACGGCCCGGGCGGCGGCCGCCCGGGACGCGCTCGAGACCGAACGGGCCGCCGCCGGCCGGGTGCACCGGGCCCGGCGCGACCGGCTCGCCGAACTGAACCGGACCGCCGGGGCGATCCTGACCGAGCTGGCCGAGGGGCGGGCCGATCCGGCGGATCCCGCCGTCCAGCGTCGCTGTGCCCTGGAGGCGTCCCGGCTGCGTCGGCTCATCGCCGAGTCGGACGACGTCCCGGACCCGCTGTTGCACGAGCTGCGGGCCTGTGTCGACGTGGTCGAACGCAACGGCCTCCAGGTCGATCTCGTCGCGGTCGGAAGCCTGCCGCCGCTGCCGGTGGAGATCCGTCGACGGCTGGCCGAACCGCTGACCGCGACCCTGGCCGCCGCCACCCGGTGGGCGCGGCTGACCGTCGTGGCCCAGCCCGACGAGGTGGTGGTCAGCCTGACCACCCCGGGGACCTCCACGGTGGCGTCCGGTCCGGCCGGCACCGGCAGCATCGACACCACCGGGGACGGCCGGACCGGCGACCCGGACCACGGGGCAGAGGTCGAGTACCTCTACGAAGAGAACGAGGACATGGTATGGGTGCAGACCCGGTGGCGGGCGTGACCTCGGAGCGGTCCCGGGTCGCCATCGCGATCGTCGACGACCACCCGGTGGTCATCGAGGGAATCCGGTCCTGGCTGGCCACCGAGCCCCGGCTGGTGGTGGTCGCGGCCGGCGACGACCCGGACGTGGTGCTCGCCGCCGACCAGCCGGCGGCCGACGTGATCCTGCTCGACCTGCGCCTGCACGGACGGACCGTGATCGACCGGGTCGCCGAACTCAGCGGCGCCGGCCGACGCGTGGTCGTCTACTCCGAACACACCGACTCGGAGACCATCCTGGCCGTCCTGGACGCCGGTGCGGTCGCCTTCCTGGCCAAACACGAGGGACGGGAACACTGTGTACAGACCGTGCTCGCGGCGGCGCACGACCGACCGTACGTGCCACCGGCGCTGGCCGGGGCGATCGTCGGCGACCGCCGCACCGGGCGGCCGGTCCTCTCCGACAAGGAACGGGAGGCGCTGCTGCTCTGGTTCCAGTCGATGTCGAAGGCGTCGGTCGCCCGCCGGATGAACATCAGCGAACACACCGTCAAGCAGTACGTCGACCGGGCCCGGATCAAGTACGCCAGGGCGGGCCGGCCGGCCGCGACCAAGGCGGCCCTGCTCGCCCGGGCGATCGAGGACGGCCTCGTCCGTCCCGACGAGATCGGCAGTTGACCCGGGAGGCCGGGCATCGGTCCCGGCCGTCGCACCGGTGGATCCACCCCGCATCACCCGACGGGTGTCCGGCGGGTCGGCCGAGCGTCCGACCCCCCAACAGCCGTCGTGACAGTTCCGTGTAATTCCGATTACCTGATGACCAAGACGTACCGGAACCCCGGAGGCCCTCCCCCGTGACCGCGCCCGACCCGGGCCCCGGTCAGCCCCGGCGCCCGGGTTCCGGTACCGACCAGCACAGCAGGGAGGCGACATGGCCGAGGACGCGTCTCCGTTCTTCATCCGGCCGCACCGGTTCGACGACCCCGCGCAGGACGACACGTACTTTCCCCGGCTGGACTGGCACCGTCGGCTGGTCCTGGAGCCGGACGAGCAGCTGCTGTGGCGGGACGAGGTGGACGTCGCCGGGCATCTGCTCTCCCCGGACGACAGCACCGGCGAGCTGGTCTGGACGCTGCCCCGGCGGGCCGAGGTGACGGTGACCGACCGACGGCTGGCGTACGTCTGCGTCGACTGGCGGATCGGGCCCGCTCCCGTACCCTGGGCCGGCTCCCGGCAACGGCGCCGCAGCGCTCCGATCGGCAGTCATGTGGTGACCGGGCAGATCCGCTGGCAGTGGCCGTCGGCGCTGCGAATCCTGCCGGCGACCGGGCCGGAGGCCGGCGGTCGGGATCCGGAACGCCTGCTGGTCGTCTGTGACGCCGTCCGGAGCACCGGCCGTCCGGCCCTGGCGCTCTCCGGCGGCACCCTCGGCTCGGCCCGTACGGTCCGCCGGGTCGCCACCCTGATCCGGCGCGGCGTCGCCGGGTTCCGGCTGGCCAACCCGACGATGGTGGAACTCGCCCCGCCGGAGTGGGACGCGTTGCTCGCCCGGGCCGGGCTGGCGCCGTTCGCCGATGCCCTGGCCGACCCCGAGCGTGGTGTCGACCTGCCCGGCGCGTTGCCGGTCGAGTTCGCGCACCGGGACGACTACTACCGCCGGTCGCTGCGCCGCCGCAACGCGCCGACCGCCGGCTGGGCCGCCACGACCCCGGGCCGGAACTCGTCGGGACGGAGCCGCTCCACCGTCGTTTCCCCCACCCGCTGGTCGGACCGCCAACCCGGCTCGGCCTCCTGACCGAGTCGGCGGAGCCGCGCCAGCCACCGGCCGTGGCCGAACCGCCGGACCCGCGCCAGCCATCGCCCCGCCCTCGGGGCGGGCGCCCGGTCACGCCTCCGGCCTGGCCCACCGCCCGTCCGGTCGATCACGCCGGCGGGCGGTGGCAGGTGTTGTCGGCCCGTCCGGTGGGTAACCAGGACACTCGGGCCGACAGGAGGCGGAGATGGACAGGGCGGCCGACCGGTCGGACGGACGCGGCGGGTACCCCGGGCACCTGCTGGACCGCCTCCCGTGGCTGCTGCGCTGGGCGGTGCTGGCCAGCCTCTGCCTGCTCGTCCTCGCCGCCGGGGCGTACGTCCTCGCGGAGATCGCCACCAAACTCGCCCCGCTGAGCATCGCCCTGGCCGCCACCCTCTTCCTGGCCGCGATGTTCGACCCGGTGGCCAGCCTGCTGCGCCGGCACCGGTTTCCGCCCGCGCTGGCCGCACTCGTCTCGGTACTGCTGCTGCTCGGTGTACTGGGTGGGGCGATCGTCCTGGTCTGGCGGCTGACCGCCGACCAGTTCTCCGATCTGGCGCAGCAACTCGACCAGGGGCTGGACCGGACCCGGGACTTCCTCACCTCGGCACTGCCGATCAGCCGGGAGCAACTGGACCAGTGGACGCAGCGGGCGGTCGGCGGTATACGGCGCTCGGCGCCGGACCCGGTCAGCGGCGCGGCCACCGTCGCGGAGGCGGCCGGTGGTCTGCTGCTCGTCCTGGTGCTGCTGTTCTTCCTGCTCAAGGACGGCCGCCCGATGTGGTACTGGGTCCTCGGCCGGGTCTCGGAGCGGTCCCGGCCGGTCGCCGCGAAGGCGGGCCGGGCCGGTTGGCGGACGTTGGGGGCGTACACCCGGGGCACCATGATGATCGCCGCGATCGACGCGGCCGGCATCGGGCTCGCCCTGGTCCTGCTCCGGGTCCCGCTGGCCCTGCCGCTGACCGTGATCACGTTCCTCGGCGGGTTCGTGCCGATCATCGGCGCGACCGTCGCCGGCAGTATCGCGGTGCTGGTCGGGCTGGCCGCCAAGGGGCCGACGACGGCGCTGCTCGTGCTGGCGGCGGTGATCGCGGTACAGCAGACCGAGGGAAACCTGCTCGAACCCCTGATCATGAAACGTCAGGTACGCCTGCACCCCGTCGTGGTGCTGCTCGCGGTCACCGCCGGCACCCTGCTCGGCGGCATCGTCGGCGCCTTCGTCGCGGTCCCGATCACGGCGGTCCTCTACAACGTGTTCAAGACGGTGGCCGACGAACGCCGGGCCGCCGACACCGCCGTCGGTGCGCCCGGCACCGGACGCTCCGGGGGCGACCACGGCCCGGAGACCGACGGACCCGGCGACGAACCCGCCGGGCGGCCGGAGCCGGGGCCAGGGCCAGAGCCAGGGCCGGAGCCGGGGCCGGAGCCGGGGCCAGAGCCGGGGCCAGAGCCGGGGCCGCCACCGGCCCGGTGACGGATACCCGGGTGCGTCAGGTCCCCCTCCCCCGCGTCGCCGACCCTTACCCGACCGAAGACCGGACAAACCGGCCCAGGCAGCCCGGGTCAACGCTTCGTCGGCCGGGCCCGTACGTGCAGGCGCTCGCCCTGCGGACCGAAGAGGGTGAGCAGTTCGGCGGTGCCCGGCCCCGGATTGGTCACGCAGTGCGGCACCCGGGTGTCGAACTCGACAACCTCGCCCGGGGTCAGCACCAGGTCGTGCTCGCCGAGCAACAGACGTACCCGGCCGGAGAGGACGTAGAGCCACTCGTAGCCCTCATGGGTCTGCTGGCGCAGCTCGGCGGAGGGGTTGGCCGGCAGGATCTGCTTGAAGGCCTGCAGCCCACCCGGGCGGCGGGTCAGCGGCAGGAACGTCATGCCGTGCCGGACGATCGGCCGGGCGTGCACCCTCGGATCCCCGGTGGGTGGGGCGCCGACCAGCTCGTCCAGGGCCACCTGGTGGGCCCGGGCCAGCGGCAGCAGCAGTTCCAGGGTGGGCTTACGACCGCCGGACTCCAACCGCGACAGGGTGCTGACCGAGATGCCGGTGAGCTCGGCGAGCTGGGTCAGGGTGGTGCCCCGCTGCTTGCGCAACGCGCGCAGGCGCGGACCGACCCCGGCCAGCACACCGGAGAGGTCCGGACCGTCACCGGACGCCGGGTCGCCGGGATCCGGGGCCCCGGGCCGCCGGGCGTCGTTTGCCATACCGGCAAGAATACTTGTCAGGTCGGCCGCCGCGTCGGACCGTGGACCCAGCGACGGACAGCAGGGAGAAGCGGATGGACAAGACGTACGACGTGGTCGTGGTCGGCGGCGGCGCCGCCGGGCTGAACGGCGCGCTGGCCCTGGCCCGGGCACGCCGCTCGGTACTGGTGATCGACGCCGGGCAGCCCCGCAACGCACCGGCCGGACACGTACACAACTTCCTGACCCGGGACGGTACGCCGCCGGCGGAACTGCTGGCCCTCGGGAACGCCGAGGTGACCCGGTACGGCGGCGAGATCGTCACCGGCCGGGTCGAGGCGGCGACCCGGGACGGCGACGGCTTCCAGGTCACCCTGGACGACGGGCGGCAGACCCGGGCCCGGCGACTGCTGGTGACGACCGGCGGCGTCGACGAACTGCCGGACGTGCCCGGACTGGCCCGGTGGTGGGGACAGCAGGTGCTGCACTGTCCGTACTGCCACGGCTGGGAGGTCCGGGACCGGCGGATCGGCGTACTCGCGACCGGGCCGCTCGCCGTGCACCAGGCCGAACTGTGGCGGCAGTGGAGTTCCGAGGTGCTGCTCCTGTCGCACCACACCCCGCCGCCGAACGCCGAGGAGGCGGAGCGGCTCGCGGCACGCGGCATCGTCGTCGTACCCGGGCCGGTCGCGGCGGTCGAGGCCACCGACAACGCCCTGACCGGGGTACGTCTCGACTCCGGCGAGGTGATCGCGCTCGACGCGGTTGTCGTCGCGCCCCGGCTCACCGCCCGCAGTGCGGTCCTGGAGTCACTGGGACTGGAGCCGGTCGACGTCGAGATCAACGGTCACGTGGTCGGCAGTCAGATCAACGCCGACCCGACCGGGGCGACCGGGGTGGCCGGGGTCTGGGTGGCCGGCAACGTCGCCGACATACGTGCCCAGGTGCTCTCCGCCGCCGCGGCGGGGTTGAACGCGGGTGCGGCGATCAACGCGGACCTGGTCGACGAGGAGACCCGGGCCGCCGTGCGGGCGTACCGGGAGCAGGTGCGCACCCTGTTCGAGGAGGCCGCCTGGGAGGAGCGTTACCAGGGCCGGCCGGCGATCTGGAGCGGACAGCCGAACCCGCAGCTTGTCGCCGAGGCGACCGACCTGGCACCCGGCCGGGCCCTCGACGTCGGCAGCGGCGAGGGCGCCGACGCGGTCTGGTTGGCCCGGCGCGGCTGGCAGGTGACCGCGGTCGACATCTCCACCACGGCGTTGCAACGCGGCGCGGCGAACGCGGCGTCCGCCGGGGCGGAGGTCGCCGGCCGGATCGACTGGCTGCACGCCGACCTGCGTGGCCGGCCGCTGCCCGAGGGCGGGTACGACCTGGTCTCGTCCCAGTTCATGCACCTGCCGAGCGCACAGCGGCAGGAGTTGTTCCGGCGGCTGGCGGACGCGGTGGCTCCGGGCGGAACCCTGCTGATCGTCGGTCACCATCCGTCGGACCTGCGCACCTCGGCGCACCGGATGCACTTCCCGGACATGATGTTCACCGCCGAGGAGGTCGCCGCCACCCTCGACCCGGCCGGGTGGAAGGTCACCGCCGCCGAGGCCCGGCCACGTACCACAGTCGACCCCGAAGGGCGGGAGATCACCATCCACGACGCCGTCCTGGTCGCCCGGCGACTGCCCACGGACGACGCCTGACCGGCCCAGACTTCCGGCCTAGACTTCCCACGTGGTGCCCGAACCGCGGTCGGAACTGGTGCAGCGGCTGCCCGCGCCGCCGCTGCGCCCGTTCCTCGCCCCGTACGTCGGCTACCGGGACCGTGGCGTTCCGCCCGGCCGGCACCGGGGCCTGCCGTCGCCACACCTGACGTTGATCATCACGCTCGACGATCCGCTGGTGGTCACCGCCCACCCGGATCCGCGCACCCCACCGGGCCGGTACGACACGCTCGTCGGCGGTCTGCACACCGCACCGGCGCTGATCGAGCACGACGGTCGACAGTCGGGCGTCCAGCTCAGCCTCTCCCCACTCGGCGCACGGGCGCTGCTCGGCCTGCCGGCCGGCGAGCTCGCCGCCGCCGATCTCAGCGCCGACCTGGTGCTCGGCCCGTTCGCCGGGGAACTGCGGGAACGACTACTCGGTGCTGCCAGCTGGAGCGAGCGGTTCGACGTGCTCGACCGGCTGCTCGTCCGCCGTCTTGACGCTGGCGCCGGGCCGCCGGCCGAACTGGTCCGGGCCTGGCACCGCCTGCTGGCCAGCGGTGGGACGGTGCCGGTGGGTGAACTGGCCCGGCAGACCGGCTGGAGCGGCCGGTACCTGAGTCGCCGGTTCGGCGTCGAGGTCGGACTGAGCCCGAAACGGGCCGCCCGGGTGGTCCGGTTCGACCGGGCCCGACGCCTGCTGCAGCGCCAGGCCGGACGCCTGCCGCAGAGCCGGATCGGAGGCCCGGCGCAGCGGGACCAGACCCGACGCCTGCCGCAGCCCGGAGCCCGACCAGGGGGCCCGGCGGCCGGGCTGGCCGAGGTCGCCGCGGTGGCGGGTTACTACGACCAGGCCCACCTCGACCGGGACTTCCGCGAATTCGCCGGCTGCCCGCCGAGCCGCTGGCTGGCGGAGGAGTTCCGAAACGTCCAAGCCGGCCGCGTCGACCCGCCGACAGAATCGTCGGCATGACAGCCGAACCTCCTCCGCCCCAGGTCTGGCCCACGTTACGAGCCCGGGACGCCCGACAGTTGATCAGTTTTCTCGTCGACGCCTTCGGCTTCGAAGAGGTTTCGGTCAGCGCCGACGGTGACGTCGTACACCATGCGCAGCTCCGGTGGCCCCCGGGCGGCGGGATCATGCTGGGCACTGCCTCCGACCGGGCCGACGACCCGTGGCCGCTGCTGCCCGGCACCTTCGGCGCGTACGCGGTGACGGACGATCCGGACCGGCTCTGCGCCCGAGCGGTCGCGGCCGGCGCCGAACTGGTCCGGGAGGTGCAGGAGACCAGCTACGGCTCACGCGAGTTCCTGGTACGTGATCCGGAGGGCAACCGCTGGTCGTTCGGCACGTACCGGGGCGAGCCGGCACCGAACTGAGCGAGGATCGGGGACGGACCGGCCCCGGCCCGTCCCCGACCACGGTCAGGCGGCGGCGTACGCGGCCGCCCGGTCCTGCCCCGCGTGGGCGTCGTCGTGACTCCAGCACTCGACGATCCGGTCGCCCTCGATCCGGATGATGTCGACGCCCGAGACGGTCCCGACCGACCGGAGCCGACGGGTGGGCTGCCGTCCTGGGCGGAGACCGGTGCAGGTCCACCGGCCGGCGACCAGGTCCGGACCGATGATCGGGCCGACCTGGACGGTCAGCCGCAGCCCGGGGTGGGCGGTGTGCGCCGCCGACAGCCAGGAGAGCAGTTCGCCCCGACCACGCAGCCGGGCCGGGCCGTCGCCGACGCTCGGCAGGTGGACGGTCAGGACGGGAGCGACGATCTCGTCGACCAGCGTCAGGTCACCGTTGCGCAGGGCCACCCAGTTGTCCCAGAGCCTCGGCCGGGGGTCGACGGGGAGCAGGGCCGAGCTGTGGTTGGTGTTGATGGTCATGGCGAGACTTCCTCCCGTGGGGGCGGTGTCCGGCAGCCGCCGCACCGGTCGTTCGCGCTGCCCGCGCCGAACGTCATCAACCACCATTCTCGACCTGTCCCGAGGCACCATCCTGTCCGCTTTTCGCGACGGAAATTGCCTGATCAGAGGCTCAGGACGACATCATGCCGGGCAGGTTCAGCGGGGCCGTCGCCAGTTCGAACCGGCTCCGCCAGGCGGCGCCGACCGACCGGGGCGGGGCGACCTCGTCGGTCGCCGACGCCCGGCGCATCCGGTCCAGCCGGAACCCGCGCACCTCCTGGCGGAGCCGGCACCAGCCGACCAGGTACCACTGGTGGCCGGCGCCGAGCAGTTCCACCGGTTCGATGAGCCGGTGCGAGGCGCGGCCGTGCCGGTCGACGTACTCGATCGCCAGTACGGTCCGCCGGACGACGGCGTCGCCGGCGGTACGCAACACCTGGCGGGCCGGCGTCGCCGACCGCTCCGGGGCGCCGAGGTGGATGCGGTCCGCCACCTGGCGCGCGGCCTCCACATCGGACGACGACATCACTGCGAGGAGCTTGTAGAGCGCCGACCGGGCGTCGTCGAGGAACGGGGTGTCGGCCATCGTCTCCAGGGCGACCGCGGCGGCGATCGCCTCCCGTGGGGTGATGTTGACCGGCGGCAGGGTGTAGGCGCGGTCCAGCACGTAGCCGCCGCGCCGGCCCCGCTCGGGATAGATGGGTACGCCGGACTCCTGCAGGGCGCCGATGTCGCGCCGGATGGTGCGGGCGTCGACCTCGAACCGCGCGGCGAGCCAGCGCGCACTGCGCGGTCGCGGCGCGACCGCCCGCAACTCTTCCACCAGGGCGTAGAGCCGGTCGGTACGGTTCACCCGCCGACCCTACCGACGCGGTACGACGCTTTCCCCCGCCGTGGCCCGGCAGCGGCTCCCGTCCTCGTCGGTACCGCCGTCCGGGCCGCCGGAGGGGTCGGACGAATCCGGTTCGGCCAGCCGCAGCACGATGTTCGCCAACGCCGGGGTACGGATGTCCCGGGGATCGGCGAGCAGGTCCGCCCAGAGCCGGGCGTCCCGGGCGGCCTCCGGCTGCCCGGTCTCGTCGTACGCCCGGGCGAGCATGTGCAGCGTGGCGGCCTGGGTCGCCGGCATCTCCATCTCGCCGAAGGCACGGGCACAGTCGCGCAGCACCTCGACCGCCGCCGCCGCCCGTCCCTCCCCGATCCAGCCGACCGCCAGGTCCCGGGCCAGTCCGGTGGCCCACGGCCGGTCACCGAGCTGCACCGCCAGTTCGTGGCTCTGCCGGAGCCGGTCGATCGCCTCGGTACGCCGCCCGAGGCAGATCGCGGCCGAGGCGAGGTGCCGCAGGGCGGCCAGCAGTACGTACCGGTCGCCGACGGTCTCCAGCAGCGTCACCGCCCGCTCCGCCGCGCCGTACGCCAGTCCCGGCTCGTCGCGCAGCAGTCGGGTCACCGCGAGCGCGTTGAGGCACCGGGCCGTCACGATCTCCGGTACGCCGAGGTCGGCGGCCTCGGTGACCGCCGCCCGGTCCACCGCCAACGCCTCGTCGAGCCGGCCCAGACCCCGGTAGGCGGCGGAGAGCACCGGGGCGGCCAGCACCGCGCCGAGCGGGTCACCTTCGGCGCGGAACAGCTGCACCGCCCGCTGTGCCGTGGCGGCCGCCTCCTCGGCCCGGTTCTGGTAGTCGTAGAGCACCGCCAGGTCGCTGAGCAGGCAGGCCAGGCCGTGCCGGTCGGCGAACCGGGTGAACCGGGCCTCGCCGCTGCGCAGCCGCTCGGCGGCCCCGGCCAGGTCGCCCCGGGCCAGGCAGAGCACCCCCTCGACAAACTCGGTACGCGCCAACGCCCGCTCGTCACCGGTCCGGGCCGCCGCCGCTCCGGCCAGCCGCTGCGCGAGCCGCAACGCGGTCCAGTGTCCGTGCACCCAGAGGAACGGCGCCAGCCGCTCGGCCAGGACGATCGCGGCCCGATCGGCAGTGGGTCCGTCCCGGTCGACGGCGCGGTGCCCGGCCAGACCGATCAGGTTGACCAGGAAGTCGAGTTCGGCGCCGAGCCAGCCGAGCGGGTCGGCGGCGACAAGGCGTTCGACGCCGCTACGGGTCGGTCGTACCGGGTCGGCCGGCTCCTCCGGTCGGGCCCAGGTCAGGGTGCGCGGCAGCCGTCGGGCGGCGGCGCCGGCCAGCGCGGCGGCGGTCGCCAGCAGCCGGTTCCGCCCGGCGGTGGCGGGGCCGCCCGGTCGGGCGGCCTGATCCGGTCCGGTCAGGTCACCGGCGGCGAGTTCCTCGGCGTAGACCCGGAGCAGGTCGTGCAGCCGGTACCGCGGCTCGGTGCGGTCGGTCGGGCAGGCCACCTCCAGCAGGTTCGCCTCCACCAACTCGTCGAGGACCCGGTCCGGGTCGGCGCGGTCGAGCAGCTCGGCGACCGCCCACCCGGCGAAGCTGACCGGCCCGAGGGTGCCGAGCAGCACAAACGCCTCCCGCGCCGCCGGGGGGAGGGCCCGGACGCTGAGCGCGAGGCTGGCCCGGACCTGCTGGTCACCGGCGGCCAGTTCGTCCAGGCGCCGTCGCTCGTCGTCGAGCCGGTCGGCGAGTACGGCCAGCGGCCAGGACCGGGTCGCCAGCCGGGTGCCCGCGATCCGGACGGCGAGTGGGAGGTTGCCGCAGGCGGCGGCGATCCGGGCGGCGGGGACGGGTTCACCAGCCACCCGGTCCGGACCGACCACGTGCGCGAGCAGGTCCCGGGTCTCGCGGTCGGTCAGCGGGCCGACCGGTACGTGCCGGGCGTCGATCAGGTCGCTGAGCCGACGTCGGCTGGTGACCAGCACCGCACTGCCCGGGGTGCCCGGCAGCAGCGGGCGGACCTGGGCGGCGGTCGCGGCGTCGTCGAGGACCACCAGTATCCGCCGGTCCGCGAGCCGGGCCCGGTAGACCGCAGCCAGGGCGGTGAGGTTCTGCGGTACGGCGGTGCCGGGCACCCCCAGGCTCCGGAGCAGGTCGGCGAGGACGCCGGCCGGATCGCGGGGTGCCGCCGAGGCACCGGCGAGGTGGACGAAGAGCTGCCCGTCCGGAAACCGGCCCCGGAGCCGGTGTGCCACCGTCACCGCCAGCGCGGTCTTGCCCACCCCGGGCTGTCCGGAGACCGCGACCACCGGCACCACGCCGACGCCCGGCTCCAGCAGCCTCGCGATCCGTTCGATGCGGTCGGCGCGGCCGACAAAACCCGGTGCGGCCGGTGGCAGCTGGCAGACCGGGAACGGCGTCCCGGACTCCGGGGCCGACCCGACCGCCACCGGCTCCTCACCGTGCAGGACCGCCCGATGCGCCCGACGCAGCTCGGGGCCCGGTTCCAGGCCCAACTCGGTGACCAGGAGATTCCGGGCGTGCCGGTAGGCGGCGAGGGCGTCGGCACGGCGGCCGGCCCGGGCCAGCGCCAGCATCAGCTGGGCGTGCGACCGTTCCCGCAGCGGCTGCTCGGCCACCATCCGGTGCAGTTCGGCGAGCACGGTCCCGAGGTCCCCGCCGGCCGCCAGTTCGGCGTCGACACACTCCTCCTGGGCGCCGGTCCGGTCCAGTTCCCAGCGGGCGAGTTCGGGTTCCAGGGGCGGCACCGACAGGTCGGCCAGCGGTCGGCCCCGCCACTGCCGCAGGCCGGCCCGGAACCGCCGGGCCGCCGTACCCGGGTCGCCGGCGGCCATCGCCGCCCGGCCGAGCCCGATCTCACGCCGGAACACCAGCACGTCCAGGTCGTCGGGGCCGACCCGGAGCAGGTAGCCGTCGCCGCTGTGGTCGATCGTCACCCCGGGCAGCCGCTCCCGCAGCCGGGAGACGTACGTCTGCAGGTTCGAGGCGTACGACGCGGGTGGGCGGTCGGCCCAGAGCACCTCGACCAACCGGTCGACCGCCACCACCTGCCCGGCGCCGACCAGCAGGGTGCCCAGCACCGTGCGCTGGTGCCGGCTGCGCAGCACCACCTCCGCGCCGGTGTCCAGGCGGACCCGCAGTGGCCCGAGAACACCGAACCTCATCCGTCGTCTCCCAGCACCCGCCGGTGGCCAGTCACCGACGGGTAACGGTACCGCCGACGGTGGTTCACCCGACGTACGGCCGGCCCGGGCCTCCGGGGCGGGCGCCGGGCCGGCCCGGAAGGCGCACCCTCCGGTTCGGATGGTCGATGGTGGGCGCGGACGCATTCGTGTGGTGGCTGTGTGGCGGGGCGGTCCAAGCTGCTGGAGGCCCGTCGGGGGGCGGGCCGGCCGACGGGGGCGGGCGGCCCGTTGGGGGGGCGGGCCGCCGGGCGGCGCAGCGAAACCCGGTGGGCCCCGACACGGGCCGTCCGGGTCGTTCGCGACCGGGCTTCCTTAGCCCGCCGCCAAACGAATCTTAAGTGTGGCCTAAGCCGATCGTCGGTGGCGTCGGGATCCGGTACACCTGTTACGTGACACGCCGCCGGGATGTCGAGACCGCCGAACCCCTCACCGAGTGGGTGGCCGGCCTGATACCTCGGGTGTCGGACGACGACCCCTACGACCGGCCACCGTCGCGGGGCCGGGATCGCGACGCCTATCCGGACTACGAGCCGTACCCGACCCGGGGCGTGGACACCTACGCCGAGCCGGATCCGGACCCGTACCCCACCCGGGAACGCCCCCGCCGCGGCGGTACGGACCGGTCGTACCCGTCCGGCGACCGGGATCGGGAGCCCCGGTCGTACGCGGAGACCGCGCCCGCCTGGCGGCCCGGGCCCTCCGGCGGCGCGGAGGCCGCGCGGCACCGGGAGACCGCCGAGGTCGAGGTCTACGACCGGGGTGGCCGGCTCTTCTTCCACATCGTCTTCTGGGCGGCGCTCGCCACCACAGTGGAGCTCTGGTGGCTGAACACCCCGACCGGGTCGATCACCACCACCGCCGACGTGCTGGTCGCCGGTGGTCGGCTGACCGGCCTGGTCGGCGGCTACCTGCTGCTCGCCCAGGTCCTGCTGATGAGCCGGGTACGGTGGCTCGAACGCTGGATCGGGGCACACTCGCTGCTCATCTGGCACCGGGAACTCGGCGCCTTCCTGCTGCTGGCGATCCTGGCCCACGCCGCGCTGATCGCGGTCGGCTACAGCAAACTCACCAACGAGCCGCTGGTCGACGGCACCTGGACCCTGCTGAGCACGTACGAGGACATGCTCAGCGCGGTCGGCGCCACCGCCATCATCGTCGGGATCGCGCTGCTCGCCATCCGGGGCATCCGACGCCGGATGAACTACGAGCTCTGGTACTACCTGCACCTGAGCACCTATCTGGTGCTGCTGTTCAGCTACGGGCACCAGTTCGCCACCGGGCAGGAGTTCGTCAAGCCGGGCTTCGGCCGCTACTTCTGGGCCGGCCTCTACGTCTTCGTCATCGTCTCCGTCCTCTGGGGACGGATTATCTCCCCGCTGCGGTTCAACCTTCGGCACCGGCTGCAGGTCGAGGACGTCGTCCCGGAGGGCACCGACATGGTGTCGATCTACATCTCCGGGCAGCGCCTCGACGAGCTCGACGCCCGGGCCGGGCAGTACTTCCGGTGGCGGTTCCTGACCAAGGGCTGCTGGTGGCAGGCGCACCCGTTCTCGCTGTCGGCGGCGCCGAACGAGCAGTGGCTCCGCCTCACCGTCAAAATCGTCGGCGACCACACGGAGTCGCTGCAGTACCTCGAACCCGGCACCAAGATCTTCGCCGAGGGGCCCTCCGGGGTCTTCACCGCCAACCGGGCGATCCGGCCCCGGGCCCTGCTCATCGCGGGCGGCAGCGGCATCGCGCCGATCCGGGCGCTGCTGGAGGACCTGCCCGAGCGCGCCGTGGTGATCTACCGCTCCCGGACCGAGGAGGAGCTGCTCTTCCGCGACGAGCTGGACTGGCTGGCCCGGTCCCGCGAGGCCCAGGTCTGGTACGTGATCGGCTCCCGCGAGGACCCGGCGCCCCGGCACCTGTTCACCGCCAAGGGCATGCGGGAACTCGTCCCCGACGTCCGCCGCCGCGACATCTACCTCTGCGGGCCGCCCGGCCTGGTCGACGTCTCGCTGCGTACCCTGCGCAAACTCCGGGTCCCCCGCCGACAGATCCACCTCGACCCGTTCGAGTTCTGACCCACCACGAAGGAGAAGAAGTGCGTCGCGCCGCCTTCGCCGTACTCGGCACCGCCATCGGCACCAGCCTGCTGATCGGAGCCAAACTCGGCACCCCGACCCCCGGCACCGGCACCCAGGTGGCGCTCGAACTCACCGACGACGAGGCCGGCGCGGCCGGTGGCGGCGCCCCGGAGAGCCCGAAGGCGACCCCGAGCGGCAAGCAGAGCAGTCCGCCGAAGAAGAACAACCCGCCGACCAAGCCGCCGTCGAGCGGGCTGAAGGACGGCACCTTCGCCGGGGCGACCGCGAACTACACGTACGGCGGGATCAAGGTCACCCTGGTCGTCGAGGGCGGCAAGATCACCGACGTCTCGGCCGCATACCCGCAGGACGACCCGACCAGCATCTCGGTCAACGAGCGGGCCATCCCGAAGCTGCGGCAGGAGGTCCTCACCGCGCAGAGCGCCAAGATCTCCACCGTCTCCGGGGCGAGCCTGACCAGCGAGGCGTACCAGGCGTCGTTGCAGTCCGCGCTCGACAGGGCAAAGGCCTGAGCCGATGGGCAGCACCGGACTGCGTCGGGTCGAACAGATCATGGGTACGCCGATCAGCGTCCGGCTCGCCGATCCGCTGCCCCGGCGGCACCTGGCGGAACTCGCCGACGAGGTCTTCGACTGGTTCCGCGAGGTGGACGAGCGGTTCAGCACGTACAAGCCGGACAGCGAGGTCAACCGCTTCGACCGGGGCGAGCTGTCCATCGAGGACTGCTCTGCCGACCTGCGGCTGGTGGTCGAGGCCTGCGCCGACCTGTGGCGGGAGACCGACGGCTACTTCGACGCGTACGCGACCGGGCGGTTCGACCCCTCCGGTTACGTGAAGGGCTGGTCGGTACAGGTCGCCTCGGACCGGCTGCTCGCCGCCGGCTGCGGCTCACACTGGCTCAACGCCGGTGGCGACATCCGGGCCCGGGGCGGGCCCCGGCCGGACGAGCCGTGGCGGATCGGGATCCGTCACCCGTGGCAGCCGGACCGGGTCTGCTGGGTGCTGGGCGGCACCGACTTCGCGATCGCCACCTCCGGCACGTACGAGCGGGGTTTCCACGTGGTCGACCCGTACCGGGGCGCGCCGGCCACGGCGCTCGCCTCGGTCACCGTGGTCGGCACGGACCTCGGGCGGGCCGACGCCTTCGCCACCGCCGGGGTGGCGATGGGCGCCGCCGGCCTGCACTGGCTCGCCGGCCTGGCTGACCACGAGGTGGGCGTGATCACCGAGGACGAGCTCTCGTTCCGCTCCGACAACTTCCCGGTGGTGGTGCCGTTCGGCGTGCCCGACGAGACCGCCCGCTCGGTACTCGCCGAACCGACCGGGTTCCCGGCCTCCCGGCCACACTGAGCCCGGCTCCGGGCCCGACACCCCGGGCCGAACCGGTCAGACCGCGCCGGCAGGCAGGGACGGGACGCCGGGGCGGAAGGCGTCCAGCAGGCGCGTCCACCACCCCTCCTGGAGCAACCCGCTGTCCCGGGCGAACTGCGGCATCAGGATCCGCAGCGCGGTCACGCCGTACAACGCCACCGCCGTGCCCGGCTCGGCCGCCGGATCGGTGGCCGGCGCGCCCGGTACCGGATGCCGTCGACGGGCGTCCCGGAGCAGCCGGGCACCGGCGACGGTCTGCCGGGGCAGGAACAGGTTGGCGAAGACGGCGAAGGCGAGCACGATCAGCAGCGCCGCCCCGCCACCGACCACGTCGTCGGCGACCAGCCGGGCGACCAGCAGCGGTGGCACCAGCACCAGCATGGCCGGCAGCGCGATCCGCCGCCAGGCCGGGCGGAGCAGCCCGAGGCCGATCAACCCCTCCCGGTGCTCGGCCAGGGCCCGTCGGACCTGGGGCTGGTTGGCCACCTCACGGGGCGCCATCGCACCGTGCAGCGCACCGAAGAGCGCCCGTTCGAGCGGTTCGAGCCGGGCGGGCAGCACCCCGGCACGGCGGAGCCGGCCGGGCGGGTCGGCGACCACCAGGCCACGGGCGTGCAGCATGGCGAGACCGGTACGCACCGCGGCCCGGGCCCCACCGGTCAGGTAACCGAGATCAGTGGCACTGGCGTCCTGCTGCTCCGTCATGCTCCTCAGTATGAGCCGCCCACGCTCATAGGTATCCGTCACGGCGTGCCGGGAGGTGGCGTCGGCGGCTATCCGGCACTTCGGGGCGGCAGGGCGGCGGTGAACCAGTCAGCGGCGTCCCGGGCCACCCGGTCCAGGGTGCCGGGCTCCTCGAACAGATGGCTGGCCCCGGGGATCACCCGCAACTCCGCCTCGGCCGACAGTTGGGCGTGCGCCTGCTCGTTGAGCCGGATCACCTCGGTGTCGAGGCCGCCGACCAGGAGCAGGGTGTCGGCCCGGACCCGGCCCAGGTCGGCACCGGCCAGATCAGGCCGGCCGCCCCGGGAGACGACCGCGTACACCTGGTCCGGCCGGGCGGCGGCGGTGGCCAGCGCGGCGGCGGCGCCGGTGCTGGCGCCGAAGAGCCCGATCGGCAGCGGCCCGGCCGGCTCGCCGGTGGCCAGCCAGTCGACGATGCCGGCCAGGCGCTCGGTGAGCAGCCCGATGTCGAACCGCAGCTCGCCGGTCCGGTCGTCGATCGCCTCCTCGGCGACGGTCAGCAGGTCGACCAGCAGGGTGGCCAGGTGCTGCCGGTTGAGCGCGTCGGCGACCAACCGGTTGCGTGGACTGCGCCGGGAACTGCCACTGCCGTGCGCGAACAGCACGACCGCCCGGGCCTGCGCGGGGACCACCAGGTCGCCGGTGAGCTGCACCCCGGCGATGGGAACTGTCGTCTCGGTCGTCCGGGTCTCCATCCGTCCGCCTCCACCCTTCGCCGGTACGTCGTGGCCGTCCGATCCGCCTTACCCACCGGCCGCCAGGGCACGCATCAGCCCGTGGGCGGTCTCTGCCCCTGCCCAGCGTCACGACCGACCCTGCGCCGCGTCGACCGACGCGCGTCATGCTCAGCTTGACAAGGATTACCTGCGTAATGCCAATGAGGCGGACGTTCGGTGAACCGCCTCTCCACTCGGCGGGCATTTCTCCGGCGGATCGAACCGGCCGGCGGACGGCGAACCGTACTCAACTTCTTCGCTGCTGGAGTGGAGGCTGTCGCAGTCGAATCGCTCAGACCTCTTCGAGCAGGGCCGGCAGTTTGCGCATGTCATCAAAGATCACCGTGGCGGCGCCCTCAAGCTGGCGGGCGGGAGTCAGTCCACCCGCATAGCCGAGGCAGCGCATGCCGGCGGCGCGGGCCGCCTGCATGCCGTACAGGCTGTCCTCGACCACGACGCACGCCGCAGGCGGGACACCCATGGTCGCCGCCGCGTGCAGGAACAGGTCTGGGGCGGGCTTGCCGCGGGCGACCTCGGTCGCACTGAAGATGCGACCCTCAAAGCGGCGGTACAGTCCGGTGCGGCCCAGGGTGTGCCGCATCTTCTCGTGGGTACCGCTGGAGGCCACGCACGTCGGCTGACTGATCGCGTCGAGCGCGTCGGTGATGCCTTCGACCGCGGTCAGTCCGGCGTCCACCTCCCGGCGGTGTGCCAACTCGAACCGCTCGGCCCAGGTCGCGGCCACATCGTGCCCGAGGCGGGCGGCGATCAACCCCCGGATGGACGCGTGGGACCGGCCGATGAACCGCTCGACCACATCCGCCTCGGTGAGTGGCCAGCCAAGGTCCGCGCCGACCGTGACATGGACGCGGACCGCGATGCGCTCGCTGTCGACCAGCACGCCGTCGCAGTCGAAGATGACAAGCTCGACCGGATTGATCTTCATTGAAGAAGACTACGGGGGATGGATGGCGGGCCCGGCAACGCCCAGCTGTCCACAGAGGTGTGCGATCGCTGTCGCCACGGCGGTGTTGGCCAAGCTGGGCAGGTCGAACGCGAGCCAGCACCACCGGCTGTTGCACGATCAAGCTGGCGGGACGTGCTCATCTGCCACGCTCAGGGTGAGGGAGCGTGGAGTCGGCGTACGGTCGGCGCCGGCCTGCGCCGAAGCCGCCACCACATTTCGACGAGGACCGGTGGCAGCACGATCGCGGCGCCGGCGAACGCAAGTGACAGAATGCGCCGTTGTTGGATCTCTTCACGCAGTTCTTCGTAGCTGGCCCGGTCTTCGACGACGTCGCCACGGGACGACACGCACTCGTCGCCGGGCCCGATCAGGACGTCGTGGTCGGCCGGGTTGGGCTCGAAGCAGGCGATCCTGGTCGGCTTCAGTTCCCAGTTGACCCGCTCCCAGTCGACGTCGACCCACGACTGCGACATGCAGGTATCGCCCGAGCAGGACATGCGTACCGGCAACTCCCAGCCGGACCGCAGCATGAGAGCGCCGACGAGCAGGCCCAACAGGACAGAGCCGAGGGAGACGACCGCACGCATGTCAGGTTGGACCGCCGGCAGTCGTATCTGGTTCCACCGGAATCCCGCCATCGACGCCCGCAGCCCGGGGGCTACCCGGGTTCGCTCGGCGGGAGGTGCGGCTGTGGCGTCCGTCCCCGGCCCTTCCGGATGTGCCGGGCCTGCTGTGGTACGGGACCGTCCTCAGTCGGCTTCCGGACGACGGGGCGGTCCCCGGACGTCTGGATCGGCTGCCGGAGGGGCGCCACGAGCAGCGTCGGTTCCGGCGTCCTTCCTGGCTGCCCGTTGTTCCGCCGGCAGGATGCGCCATCGCCACGGACCCGCATCGCCGAGGCGTCCGGTGTACCGGAGCAGCACCCGCGTGGCGTGCTCCCGTTTCCCGTCTGCTGCCGCCGCTCGGTCGTGGCGTCCGGAGCCAGTCGAGCCAGGATGCGACTACTGACCCTCGCGGGAGGCCACCACTTTTCCGTGCGCCGTGGCGCATGCCGCGTCGTACGCGATAAACCTGTGGTGGCGCCGATGATCATTTCGTGATAATGGCTGACATGGAAGAGGTCAAGGTCGTCGTCGCCCATGACGAGCGCGCGACCCTGCGGGTCGGCGACGTGTTTCTGAAGATCGACGCCGATCAGACGCGCATCGACGTCGAGGTCGAGGCGATGGCCCTGGCGCCGATCCCGACTCCGCAGGTCCTCTGGCGCAAGCCCCCGGTGCTCGCGCTCGCCGCCGTGCCCGGGGTCGCACTGGGCCGCCTCGGCGAGCCGTCGCCCGTGTCGGCGGCGGCGTGGGCCGCGGCGGGTGCGGCCGTACGGGCACTGCACGACGCGCCCCTGCCGCCGTGGCCCGGTCGGCGCCTCGACGAACTCGTGTCCCGCCTGGACGGCGAATGCGAGGCGCTCGTCACGAGCGGCGTCCTGCCCGCCGAACTGGTCGCCCGCAACCGCGAGGTTGCCGAGGCTGCGCTCCGACCGTGGAAACCGGTGTTCATCCACGGTGACCTGCAGCTGACCCACATGTTCGTCGACGACGATGACACGATCACCGGTGTGATCGACTGGTCCGAGGCGGCCCAGGGTGATGCCCTGTACGACCTCGCCGTCCTGACGCTCGGACACGAGGAGCACCTTGACGACGTGGTCGCCGGCTACGGCGCCGACGTCGACCGCGACGTGATCCGCGGATGGTGGTCGTGGCGCAGCCTGGTGGCGGCCCGCTGGCTGGCCGAGCACGGCTTCGACCCGGCCGAGCCCGGCTGCGAGTTCGACGTGTTGAGAGCCCGGATGTGAGGCGGCCCGAGGCCGGCGACCACGAGCGGTGACCGGGGCGCCGCTGGACGCATCCGGAGCGGTCCCCCCGACGGGCGGCCCCCCGTTTGCCCTCCCGGCGGTGGGGAACGCGGTGATCCGGAGGCCGGCTGGCCGACGCTCCACGACGTACGCGACGAAGGTGAGGAATGTGATGGCCCGCCAGAAGTCCGGCAAGTCGAAGTCCACCGCCAACCCGGAACAGAAGGCCGGGGAGCACGGTCCCGACCCGAAGCGCTGGACGGACGAGGCGGCGAAGGCACGCAGCCTCGACGACCTGCGCCGACTGCCGCCCCGGGACGCGACCGGGCAGCCCTCCAGCGGCGAGCGCTACGAACGCTGACGGCACACCCACGGGGCGAAATGGCACCTGATCCACTCTTTCGGTGGAAGTTGCTGGTCAATCCCTCTTCTCGGCATGTCGCACTGGCCGGTTCGGTAAGCTGGCCACGGTTTCGCCCGGTGGCGCACCCCTCCGCGCCGGCGTGACCGCCGCCGATTCGCCCTCCGGGCGAGCCGGGGCCCAGCTGACCGGAGAATCCACCGCCGCATCGGGCGCAGCGCGCCCGTCACGGCGTACGCCCGGTCAGCCGGCCCGGTGGTCGGCCGACGGAGGGGCTTGCATGACAGGATCCGGACGTCCACGATTACCACTGGCCTTGGCGCTGCTCGTCGCCGTCGGCGCGCTCGCCACGACCGCGGTCCGCCCCGGTACGGCGTCGGCGGCGCTCGACCCCGCCGCCCCGGCCGGCGACGAGGGTGGCACACCGCTCATCCGGGACGTGCTCGAAGCCACCGGCCGGGGCTATCTGCAGGCCCGGGCCGCGCTCGCGAACGCGAAAACCCGGCAGGCGAAACTCGCCGCCGAGGTACGCCGGGTCGAGGCCCGGATCGCGGAACTGGTGCCCGAGGTCGAACAGGTCGCCCGCAACGCGTACCGGACCGGTCGGATCGGCCCGGTGCTGGTGCTGCTCGGCAGCACCTCGGCCGACAACTTCCTGGAACGCGCCCGGGGTCTGGAGACCATGGCCCTGCGGGACAACCACCGGCTCCGCCAGCTGGGCCAGGCCCGGGCCCGGCTCGTCCGGGCGAAACTCGCCCTCGACGCCGAGGTCACCGAGGAGCGCCGGCAGCTTGCCGTGATGGTCAAGCAGAAGCAGGCCGCCGAACGGGCGCTGGCGCTGGTCGGCGGCGAGTCGACCAGGGGGTTCGTGGCCGTCGAGTCACCGGTGGCCCGGTCCGCGCCGCGCGACGCCGACGGGTCGTGGCCGGCCCAGACCTGCAGCCAACCGGACCCGACCACCAGCGGCTGCGTCACCCCCCGCACCCTGCACGCGCTGACCGAGGCGCGCCGGGCCGGCTTCACCCGGTTCACCTCCTGCTTCCGCCCGGGCGGGCCGTACGAGCACCCGAAGGGCCGGGCCTGCGACTTCTCCGCCGAGAAGCGCGGGTTCGGCGGCGACGCCAGGGGCGGCGACCGGACGTACGGCAACAACCTCGCCGCGTTCCTGGTCCGCAACGCCGACCGGCTCGGCATCCTCTACGTGATCTGGTACCGGCAGATCTGGTTCCCGGCCACCGGCTGGAAGTCGTACGGCAGCGCGCACGGCGACCCGTCCAGCGACCACACCAACCACGTACACCTGTCGCTGCTCTGAGGTACGGCGGCGCCGACGCGACACCCGGCCGGGCGGCCTACGGCTCGCTCTCGGTCGCCCGGCGCACCGGGGCCCGGCCGTCCGGCTGGGCCGGCTGCGGCCCGGTCGGCCGCATCGGCGGCACCGGCAGGGTCACCGGGTCGTCGCAGGTGACCCGGACCAGTTCGCCGTGGTGGGTCAGTTCCATCACCGCGTCCGGGTGGTCGCTGTCGCGTAGCGCGTACGTCACCTCGTGCTGGCGTACGTCGACCCGCAGGTGCACGGTCCGCCAGCGCAGCGAGAACTCCAGCCGGTCGATCCGGCTCGGCAGCCGGGGCTTGAAGCAGAGCACGTCGTCGTGGTCGCGCAGCCCGCCGAAGCCGGCGACCAGGGCGATCCAGGCCCCGGCGAGCGACGCCACGTGCACCCCGTCCCGGGTGTTCTGGTTGAGGTCGTGCAGGTCCATCAGGGCGGCCTCGCCCAGATAGTCGTGGGCCAGTTCGAGCTGCCCCACCTCGGCTGCCAGCACCGCCTGGGTGCAGGCCGACAGCGACGAGTCCCGGACCGTACGCCGCTCGTAGTAGGCGAAGTTGCTGGCCTTCTCCTCGTCGGTGAACGCGTCACCCCGCCAGTGCATCGCCAGCACCAGGTCGGCCTGCTTCACCACCTGCTTGCGGTACAGGTCGAAGTACGGGTAGTTGAGCAGCAGCGGGTACTGGTCCGGCGGGGTGCCGACGAAGTCCCACTCCTGGTACCGGGTGAAGCCCTCCACCTGCGGATGGACCTTCAGCTCCTCGTCCCAGGGGACGTACATGTCGGCGGCGGCGTCCCGCCAGGACGCGGTCTCCTCGTCGTCGACGCCGAGCCGCCACGCCTCCTCGCCGTACCGGGTGGCGGCGTCGGCGGCGGCGAGCAGGTTCCGCTGCGCCATCAGGTTGGTGTAGACGTTGTCGTTCTTCACCGCGGTGTACTCGTCCGGGCCGGTCACCCCGTCGATGTGGAACCGGCCGTGCCGGTCGTGGTGGCCGAGCGACCGCCACAGCCGGGCGGTCTCCACCAGCAGCTCCAGCCCCACCTCCCGCTCGAACTGGGTGTCGCCGCTGGCCAGCACGTACCGGCGTACCGCGTCGGCGATGTCGGCCGCGATGTGGAACCCGGCGGTGCCGGCCGGCCAGTACGCCGACGTCTCCTGGCCCCGGATCGTCCGCCAGGGGAACGCCGCCCCGTTCAGCCCCAGCGTCTTGGCCCGCTCCTGGGCCAGGTGCAGGGTGGAGTGCCGCCAGCGCAGCGCGGAGGCGACCGCCGACGGCAGGGTGTACGTCAGCACCGGCAGCACGAACTGCTCGGTGTCCCAGAACGCGTGGCCGTCGTACCCCGGTCCGGTCAGCCCCTTGGCCGAGATCGGCCGAAGTTCGGCGCGGGCGCCGGCCTGCAGCACGTGGAAGAGTCCGAACCGGACCGCCTGCTGCACCTCCGGATCGCCCTCGACCCGGACGTCGGAGTCGTCCCAGAAGTTGTCGAGGTAGTGCCGCTGCTCGGCGCAGAGCCCTTCCCAGCCGGAGAACCGGGCGCCGGCGATCGCCGCCCCGACCTGGTCGCGCAGCGCCGGCCGGGACCGCCGGCTGGACCAGCCGTACGCCACGTACTTGACCACCCGCAGCTCCTCGCCGGGACGGAGTACGCAGGTGACGGTGGTCCGGGCCCAGTCCTCGTACGCCTCGGTGCCGATCAGCTTCCGCTCCGGCCCGTACACCTCGTGGCTCATCTGGGCGGCGAGCCGCAGCCCGCTCGCCTTGGTGCGGTGGATCAGCAGCCCGCCGTCACTGTGCACCAGCCGTTCCTCGGCCCGCAGCGGCGACTCCAGCACCGCCGCCACCCGGGGGTCGCGGCTCTGCGACGGCAACTGCTCGTTGGCGACCAGCTCCGACTGGACGATCAGCCGCATCGGCCCGCTGAGCGGCTCGACCCGGTATTCGATCGCGGCGACCGACCGCTGGGTGAAGGAGACCAGTCGGGTGCTGCGGACCCGTACCGCACGTCCGGCCGGGGAGTGCCATTCGACGCACCGCTGCAGGGTGCCGGCCCGCAGGTCGAGAACCCGCTCGTGGTTGACCAGTTCGCCGTACCGGACGTCGAACGGCTCGTCGTCGACGAGCAGCCGGATGAGCTTGCCGTTGCTGACGTTGACGATCGTCTGGCCGGATTCGGGGAAGCCGTAGCCGGCTTCGGCGTACGGCAGCGGACGCAGCTCGAAGAACGAGTTCAGGTACGTCCCGGGCAGCCCGTGCGGGTCGCCCTCGTCGAGGTTGCCGCGCAGCCCGATGTGCCCGTTGGAGAGGGCGAAGACCGACTCGGACTGGGCCAGCACGTCCAGGTCGAGCCGGGTCTCCCGGACGTGCCACGGCTCGACCGGATAGGCCCGCTCGCGGATCACCGGGCCACCTCCGGGTCGGCGCCGGGCCGGGGACCGGCCGGGCCGCCCTGGCTGACCTGGCCGCCGCCCTGGCTGGCCCGGCCGCCGCCCTGGCTGGCCCGGCCGTCTTCTCCGGCGTGCAGCAGCTCGGCGAGGTCGGAGACCACGACGTCGGCACCGTGCCGGCGCAGTTCGTCGGCCTGGCCGACCCGGTCCACCCCGACCACGAACCCGAACCCGCCGGCCCGGCCGGCCGCCACTCCGGCCTGGGCGTCCTCGAAGACCGCCGCCTGCTCGGGACGGACCCCGAGCAGGTCCGCGCCGGCCAGGAAGGTGTCCGGGTGTGGCTTGCCGCGCAGTCCCCGCTCCCGGGCCAGCACCCCGTCGACCCGGGCCTCCACGTACGGCCCGAATCCGGCCGCCACCACCACGTCGGCGGCGTTGGCGCTGGCCGAGACGACGGCCCGGCGTAGCCCGGCGGCCTGGGCGGCTTTCAGGTACGCGATAGACCCCTGGTACGCCCGCACCCCGTCGTCGTGGATCCGCCGGAGCAGGATGGCGTTCTTCCGGTTGCCGACGCCGTTGACGGTCGCGGCGGTCGGCGGGTCGTCCGGCTGGCCCTCGGGTAGCACGATCCGCCGGGAGGCGAGGAAGGTGCGTACCCCGTCGGCCCGGGGGCGGCCGTCGACGTACCGGTTGTAGTCCTCGCCGGGGTCGTACGGCCGGAACGGCTCTCCGGTGGCGCTCGCGCGCTGCCGGAGGAAGGCGTCGAAGGTCTCCGCCCAGGCCGCGTTGTGTACCTGGGCGGTCTGGGTCAGCACGCCGTCCAGATCGAACAGGCAGGCGGTCACATGAGCGGGTAGGCCCAGCACGCCTACCAACCTAACCGCGGCGCCCTTGATCGGCACGCACAGCGGCCAGGAAGGGGCCCTTTGTTGTCGCCCGACCAGCGGTTGCCGCGCCCCCGCCAGGCCCGACCGGGCGGCGCCCCGGGGCGCGGCAGGGCACCCTCCGCCCGCCCCCACCGCTGCCGACGTTCAGCGGTCTGCGCCGGGGAAGGCCTCCCGGAGGTGCCCGAGCAGCTTGCGCAGCGCGGGATGCGGCCGGTCGGCCCAGACCAGGGCCAGCCGGGCCGGCGCCTCGACGTCGTCGATCAGCCGGGCGGTCAGCCGGTCCCGGTGGCCGTGGGCCATCGACTCGCTGAGCACCGCCACCCCGAGGCCCCGGGCGGCGAGGTCGGCGATCGCGTCGCCGGCGCTGGCCTGGAATCCGACGGTCGGCCGGAGTCCGGCGGCGGCGCAGGCGCGGTCCAGGACGGTGCGGATGCCGGTCCCCTCCGGCAGGCAGACCAGGGCGTGCTCGGTGAGGTCGGCGAGGGTCACCGTCCGCCGGTCCGCGAGCGGATGGTCCGGTGGTACGACGGCGACCAGACGCTCGCTGACGATGGTGCGGGTGGTCAGCCCGGCCGGGGCGGCGTCCGCGGTGCCGACCAGGGCGAGATCGAGGCGGCCGGAGCGGATCTGGTCGACGAGCCGGTCGGAGTTGTCCTCCCGTACCGTCACGGTCACCCCGGGATGTGCCCGGTGGAACGCGGCGAGCGCGGCGAAGAACGGCCCGACGGTGCAACCGATGATCATGCCGATGCCGAGTTCGCCCCGAATGACGCCGGTCACCTCGCCGACCGCCTGCCGTACCGCGTCGGCGTGGGCGAGCGCGGCCCGGGCCGGTTCGAGTGCGGCCCGACCGGCGGCGGTGAGGGTCGCGGTACGGGTGGAGCGGTCGACCAGGGTCGCGCCGAGCTCCCGTTCGAGCTGCCGGATCTGCGCGCTGATCCCGGACTGGCTGATCCGTACGCGTTCGGCGGCGCGGGTGAAGTTCGCCTCCTCGGCGACGGCGACGAAGTACTCCAGCTGCCGCAGTTCCATAACCGCAGATTCTAGTTTTCAGCAGAACAAGCTGTTGGACTTCTGATCCGGGGCGCCGCAGGCTTGCCCGGTGGACAGTGACGAGAGGGGCGGTACGGTGGCGGACCGCGAGCGGGCCATGCGCCCGGAAGACCTGACCCGGCTTTTTGTCGAGCGCTCCAACGCCGGTGACGCCGAGGGGGTCGCCGCGCTGTACGAGGAGGACGCCGTGTTGGCGTACCCGCCGGGGAGCGTGACCGTCGGACGGGCCGCGATCCGGGACCTGTGGGCGAGGGTGCTGGCGAACCGGCCGCGTCTCGCACCGGAGGAGCCGTTGCCGACGCTGGTCAGCGGGGACCTCGCGCTCACCTCGACGCCGCCCCGGGACGGTGCCGGGGCCCGCGCCCAGGTGGTCCGGCGACAGCCGGACGGCTCCTGGCTGCGGGTCCTCGACCGGCCCGAGTTCACCCCGCCGGCAGCCGGCTGACCCGCCCGGCGGGGTGGCACTCAGTCGTGGTGGTGCGGGTTGGCGGGCGGACGGCCCGGCTGCTGGCCCGGCTCGACCACCACGAACTGGCCCATCATGCCCTGGTCCTCGTGGTAGAGCAGGTGGCAGTGGTACATGTACGGCACGTTCGGGTCGGCGTGGTCGGCGAACCGGGCGATGATCCGGATCGGCCGCCTCGTCTCCAGCAGTACGGTGTCCTTCCAGCCGCGCAGTTCCGGTGGCGGTTCCCGTCCGGCCACCGAGAGGACCTGGAACTGGACGTCGTGCACGTGGAAACTGTGCGAGGTGCCGTCCAGCTTGTTGAGTTCCCAGATCTCGGTGGTGTCCCGGGTGACCGCGAAGTCGATCCGGTCGAGGCTCATGTCGTGGTCGTTGATCTCCCGCCCGGAGAGGGTGAAGGTCCGGGTGGTCGCGGCGGAGGCCGGGTCGAGCCGGTCGATCGGGGCGAGCCGGTCCGGCACCTCCGGGGCCGGGGCGAGGGTGCCGGCGGCCCGTAGTTCGAGTACGTCGAACCGGTCGTCGCCACCGGTGAACCGCTGGCCGAAGATGTCGAGGCCCTGCTCCGGCGGGTAGCTGCGCAGCACCGCCCGTTCGCCGGCCCGGACCGGCACCACGATCTCGGCCCGCTCGCCGGGGGAGAGTCGGATCCGGTCGGTCCGGTGCGGCGCCGCCAGCAGTCCGCCGTCGGTGCCGATCAGCGCGAACTCCCGGTCGTCGGCGAACCCGAACCGGTACGTCCGGGCGGTGGAGCCGTTCAGCAGCCGCAGTCGCACCCGTTCCGTGCCCACCTCGAGGTACGGGCCGACGGTGCCGTTGACCAGCAGCGTGTCGCCGAGTACGCCGATCCCGCCGAGCAGCCCGCGTCCGGCGTCGAACCGCCCGGCGGAGTCGAAGTTCCGGTCCTGCACGATCACCGGGATGTCGTCGACGCCGTACCGTCGGGGCAGCGGCAGACCCATGGAGATCTCGTCGTCCAGGATGAACATGCCGGCGAGTCCCTGGTAGACGTGCCGTTCGGTCTCGCCGTGCAGGTGCGGGTGGTACCAGAGGCTGGCGGCGGGTTGGTTGACCGTCCAGTGCGGCGACCAGGTGGCGTTGGGGCGGATCATCTGGTGCGGCCCGCCGTCCATCACCGCCGGCAGGTGCATGCCGTGCCAGTGCACGCTCGTCGGTTCGCCGATGCCGTTGACGACGTTGACCACGACCTGTTCGCCGCGTGCGGCCCGCAGGGTCGGACCCAGGTAATCCCCGTTGTAGCCCCAGGTGGGGGTGGCGCCGCCCGGGTGGAGGTTCCGGTGGCCGGGCTGGGCGCGCAGGTCGAAGACCCGGCGGCCCTGTTCGTCGATCCGGGACCCGGCCAGCGGCGGAATCGCCAGCGGGTTGACGAAGTCGACGCGGCCGGTGGTGTCGATGGCGCTGCGGGTCCAGACCCAGGCGCCGAGTCCGGCCCCGCCGGTGCAGATGAGCAGCACGCCGGCCAGCGTGCCGACCAGTACCTTGACCCATCGCCGTGCCCCCGTGCCGGACATCCACACCCCTCCTATAGCGCGCTTCGCTACATGTAGGGTGTCTGCATATCTGGCCCGCCGTCGAGACCCACGCCGGAAAGTCAGGGTGGGATCAGGGAGCCCCGTAGCCGTGCCCGGCGGTCCTTCAGGGTCGGCGGGACAGCGGCTTCAGGGTCCAGAGCACGGTCAGTTCGGTGGTCGGCTCGCCGTCCGGGTTCTCCTCGGCCTCGATCTCGACCAGTATCGGGAACTCCGGTCGGCGCCCGGCGTCCAGTTCGGACAGCACCTCGGCAACCGGCCGGCCGAGCCGCGCCGTCGCCTGGACCGGTCCCATCGCCAGCCGGCGGTAGCCGATCTCGGCCCGAACCGCCAGCGGCACGGCCCGGTCGAAGTGCTGACCGAAGACGGCCAGCACCACCGCGCCGGACGCGGTCTCGCCGAGGGTGAAGAGCGCGCCGGCGTGCGGCCCGCCGACGTGGTTACGGGTCGCCGGCGAGTCCGGCAGCCGGACCACGACCTGCGGGGCCCCGCTGGAGTCCGGCGCCGTGAGCGCCACGAACTCGATGCCGAGGGTCTGCGCGAACGGCACCGAACCGAGCATCCCGGCGGCGAGCCGCTGTACGTCAGTGGACATGGCCGCACACTACCGGTCGGTAACTTGTCAGCGCCAGCCGACGTCGATGCGGTCCCCCCGCTCGTCGAAGAAGTGCACGGCGTCCATCCGTACCGAGACCGCCATCGGGTGACCGGCCGAGACCGCCGGGTACGGCGCCAGCCGTACCGCCAGTTCGGCGGGGCGGCGGTGGTGCCGTCCCGGGTCGTTCAGCACACTGTCCCGGGTGCCGTTCCGGCCCGGCGGCGGCACCGGCGCCGACGCGGTGGCCCGGCCGGTCAGTCGCTGCATCACCTGACCCAGCCGCCGGATGCCCCGTCCCGCACCACCGACCCGGTCGCCGCTCACCGGGGCGCCGAGGTCGTCGACGACGATCGCCGTCGCCCCGATGTCGAGGAACGCCAGCGACTCGTGCCCGTGGTGCTCCAAGTAGCGAATCCGCCCCTGGAGCACGTCTCCCGCCGTGTCCGGGGCCACCGGGGTCAACGCCTCGGCCCGCATCCCGACCACGATCCGCTCACCGTGGTAGTGCGCCACCGCCCGGGCCCGGATGTCGTCCCAGGGCAGATAGAGCGCCTGCTCCCCGAGGTTGAGCGTGACGTACCGGTCGAGGTGGACGTAGACCGTCGCCTCCAGCAGATTCATCCGGGGACTGCCGAGGAACGCGGCGACGTAGAGGGTCGCCGGCCGGCCGTACACCTGGGTCGGGGTGCCGACGTCCTGCAGGACCCCCTTGCGCATGATCGCGACCCGGTCCGCCATGGTCAGCGCCTCGGCCTGGTCGTGGGTGACGTAGACCGTGCTCACCCCGAGCTCCCGGACCAGTCCGGAGATCTCCGCCCGCAGTTCCGCCCGCAGCCCGCTGTCTAGATTGGACAGCGGCTCGTCCATCAGAAAGAGACCGGGACGGCGAACGATGGCCCGTCCCATCGCCACCCGCTGCCGCTGACCGCCGGAGAGCTGGCTCGGCTTGCGGCCCAGTACGTCGCCGATCCCGAGCGCGTTCGCCACGTCCGCCACCCGCTCACCGCGGGCGGTTTCCTCCACACCCGACAGCCGCAGCGGAAAGGCGATGTTGTTTCCCACCGACATGTGTGGATAGAGCGCGAAGTCCTGGAAGACCATCGCGATTCCACGGTCCCGTGGCGGCAGGTCGTTGGCGAGTTCACCGTCGAGCAGCACGGCACCGCTGGTCGGGTCCTCCAAGCCCGCGACCATGCGCAGTACGGTGGACTTTCCGCAGCCCGAGGGTCCGAGCAGCACCATGAACTCGCCGTCGTTGACGTCGAGACTCACCTTGTCCACCGCCACTGTCCCGTCCGGGAACACCTTGGTGACATCCTTGAGCGCGACGGTGGTCACCGTCACCTCCCCGCAGCGTAATGGGCCAACCCGGAATGACTGTGACGAGGATCATGGCATAAGCCCATCGGGTAAACGTGCCATGTTCACGTTGTGACGCAACGGTTACCGGAATCGGCGTGAAAGTTGCACGATCGTCAAGCACCCGAGGTCGTCGGGTTGAAACGAATCACCCTCTCGACACGCTGTCCCACTACCTGGCGGGCACTCAGTGCACGCGCAGTCGGACCAACCGGCGGCCGTCCGGTCCGGGTACGACCCGGACCGCGTACCGGTCGAGCCACGGATAACCGCCGGCCGGGGCCAGCACCCAGTCGACCCGGTATCCGGCGAGCAGTACGGTCCGGCGCGGCACCGGGGTCGCCGGATCAAGCAGTGTCGCCTGGTCGGCCCGGCGGCGGGGCTCGTCCGGCAGCAGCGGATCCGGCCACGGTGGAGCGACCGCGCGGATCCGGTACCGCAGCAGGGCACGGCTCACCACCGGGTCGGCGGTGAGCAACACCGCGTCCGGCCGTACCTGGCGGGCCACCCACCGGTGGTCGGACGGCACGCTCACCCGGTACGCCGCCCGGCGGGCCGGGGTGAGCTGTTCCCGGGGCAGCACCAGCAGCAGATTGCCGTACTGGACGACCAGCCCGGCCAGCAGCGTGACCACCGCGGTCGCCGCCCACAACCAGGTCGCCCCGGTACGGAGGGAGACCCGGGGCGCCGTCGCGCGCCGGACCGCCCGGACCGCCCGGACCAGTTCCACCGCCGCCGCCACCTGCAGACCGAGCAGCACGATCGGCCAGAGCCGGCCCAGGGCGTATCCACCGGTCACCCCGCCGACCAGCACCGGAACACCGGTCAGGCCGAAGAGCAGCACCAACGGGTCGAGCCGGTCCCGGCACAGCCGTACCGCGAGTGCGGGCAGCCCCACCAGGAAGCCGAAGCCGTACCGGGCCACCGGATCCAGGTAGAGCGGCCGGTGGATCGGATCAAGGTCACCGGTCCGGGTCACCAGGTCGGTGACCCGGAAGTACGGCCAGGCGAGTGCGACGAGCACCGCCACCACGACGGCGACCGACAGGCCGCGCAGCTCGGCCCGGACCGGGGTCTCGCCGGCGCGCCGCACCAGCAGGGTCCGGCCGAACCGCCCGGCGACCAGCGCGAGCGAACCCAGCGCCGCGCCGAGCGCGGTGAACGGGTGGACCAGGACCAACGCCCCGCCGAGCAGGCCGACCAAGATCCACCGGCCGGTCGTCGGCGCGGCCAGGGCGCGGGCCAGCGCCACCCAGCCGAGCAGCAGCAGGGCCAGCCCGAGGGTGCCCGGGTACGGCAGGATCAGCACCAGCCCGCGCAGGGTCGGAAACCCGCTCCAGCTGAGGACGGCGGTTCCCCAGAGCAGCGGGACGGCACACAGGACCAGCACCGGCGCCCACGGGTCGGCGCTGAACAGCCCGACGAACCGGCGCAGCCCGTACAGCAGCAGGGCCAGGTTGACCGGGGCGGCGGCGCTCAGCACCACGGCGGCCGGGGCGCCGGTCACCCTGGCGACCAACGCCAGCAGCAGGGTGTACGGCGTCGCGTACGGCCCGTTGACCGTCGAGTCGACCATCGGGTTGCCGGGGTGCCCCAGGTCGTCGGCGAGTCGGCCGACCGTCGCGACGTGCAGCCCGAAGTCCGCGCCCCACGGCTGGCGCAGGCTCAGGGCGACCGCCCCGAGCACCGCCAACCCCGACAGCACCAGGTACGCCGAGAGCGTCGACCGGTCAGCCCCGGCCCGGCCGGCTGCCGGGGCGGCCCGGTCCTGCTGACCGGCGGGCCGGCCCGCTGTCGGGTCGGCCCGGTCCGGACCGGCTGGCCGTCCGGGCCGGTCCGACGGCCGCGCCGTCATCCGCCCATCGCGCCGGACCCGACCGGCTCGACCGGTGACCCGCCCGATCCGACCGATCCGACCGACGTGCTGCCGGGACCGGCCGCCCCGTCGGCCGGGCCGGTACCGAACTCGGCGTGTCGGGGCAGACCTGACCACTGCACACCCCCACCCCGCAGGAAGTACTCCAGCCCGGGATCCCAGGTGTGCCCGGTCGAGCGGCGGTGGTAGACGTAGCCGAGCGGATGCGTCCGGTAGACCAGGCCACCGGCCCGCCGTACCCGGTCGATGAGGCCACGGTCGACCGACCGGGGCACCGGGCGCCAGCCGCCGACCTGTTCCAGGTCACCCCGGGCGAGCAGCATCGTGCCACCGGCGACCACCGTGGTGAAGCTCTCCGGGGCGCCCGCGTCCCGCCGTACGGTGGTGTCCAGGGCCGCCAGGTGCACGAACTCGGCGGCCTTGCCGACCAGGGTGGCGCCGGAGTGGTGCCGGGCGAGGACGAGGTCCCAGACGTGTTCGGGGCCGTACGTGTCGTCGTCGTCGAACTTGGTCACCAGGCTGCCCCGGGCCCGGGCGGTGGCCTCGCCCAGCACGGCGCCGAAGCTGTGCCCGGCCGGCACCTCGTGGATCTCCAGCGGGCGGCGGCAGTCGGCCAGCCGGGACCGCAGGTCGGCGGGGAGGGTCACGCCGTGCAGGCAGAGCACGATCTCCAGGTTCGGATAGCTCTGTGCCTCGATCGCGGCGACCGCCTCGGGCACCTGCGCCAGCCGCCGGGTGACCAGCAGCGCCGAGACCGGGGGCACCGTGGGCAGCCCCGGGAAGGCCGGGCCGGCCAACCCGGTCAGCGCGAAGGCCCGACCGTGCCGGCGCAGTACCGCCCGGCGTTGCCGGACCGCGCGGATCTCCCAGTCCAGCGGTGTCGCGTACCGGTCGGGCAGGTCGCCGGCGATCAGGTCGGCGACCTCGGCGGCGAGGTGTGCCCGGGCGGCCGGCGGCAGTTCCGTCGTGTGTACCGGGATCCCGGCCGCGATCAGCCGCAGCAGCAGCGCCGCCTCCCGGGCCGGCCGTCGACCCGGCACCGACCGGCACTCGAGCAGCCCGATCCCGGCCAGTGCCGCCGACTCCCGCTCGGTCAGCCAGGCACGGTCCGGGGGGCCGTTCAGGTCGAGTCCGTCCGGGCCGACGATCCGCCAGCCGGGCGCCGCCGAAGCCACCGGGAAGATCAGTTCTGCCCGGGGTACGTCCGGCCCGAACGGCCCGTACCGTCCGACGGGTACGGCGTGTTCGACGTCGAGCAGCACCGGTCCCGGATCGACCACCAGCAACGCCCGGTACTGCTCCTCCACCGGCACACCGCCGCCTTCGGTTGCCGACCCGGTGGCGCCACCCCGGTCCGGCCCGGCCAGTGGCGGCGTCCGGTCGTCGGGGCGCAGCACCAGGTCGTACGGGCGGATCTCGGGGTTGGCGGTGAGGTCGCCGGTGACGACCGCGAGGTGGGGTCCCGCCCCCAGCCAGTCGGGTACGACGTCCTGGGCGGTCACGTCCGGCCCGGCCGGTACGGGCAGCGGCCGTACCGGGGTGAGCAGCGGCAGGACGGCGGCGAGCACCGAACGCAGCGGGACGGACCAGCGCAGTTCGAGGTCGACGACCGCCCGCCCCCGATCCTGCCGGGGCAGCCGGATCCGCTGGTGGAGCAGGTGCGGCAGCGGGCCCAGTCGTCCGGACCAGCTCCGTTGCGGGATCCGCCACTCGTCGACGACGATCCGGACCTGACGTACCCGGGCCTGTGCGACGGGCTGGTCGAGCAGGTGCCGCAGCCAGCTCAGCGATTCGGCGGCGACGACCATCCGGACCACGAACACCCGGTGCCATGGTCTGCCCGGCCCCGCCTTCCGGCCGCCGGCCGGCGGACCGGGTACCCCGGTCAGGCCGGAGCCCAGCATGGCGACCGGCCAGCGTCGGTGCCGCCGGCGGTGCGGCGCGCCGGCCACCACGCGCCAGCGCAGGTACTTCTCCGGTTCGTCGCTGGTCGGCAAGCCGACCCCCTCATCGACTGGTGACAGAACTCAGCCTACGGGCCGCTATTGTGAAGCCACTTACAGTAGCGGTTTCTGGATCGGATTCCGACAACCTCTCGGCGCGCGGCGACAGAACGTCAGCGCTACGCAGTCAGATAACTACACTGTGGCACGTGTTGTCGTCCCCCAGCCGGGCCGCCGCTCCGGCCCACACCCCGGTCCGGTTGTTCCGCAACGACTGGAGTCCGCTCGCCCCGCCGGCCCTGGACGACTGGCGGCCGAGCCGGTCGGTGTCGCTGGTCATCCCGGCGTACCAGTGCCAGTCGACGCTCGACCTCACCCTGGCCGCGCTGCGGCACCAGACCTATCCGACCGGACTCTTCGAGGTCGTGGTGGTCGACGACGACAGCGACCCGCCGCTGCGGCTGCCGGAGATCCGCCCGGAGAACTGCCGGCTGGTCCGGGCCGACGAGCACGGCGCCGGCTGGGGGCGGGCGAACGCGTTGCACGTCGGCGCGGGGGTGGGTGACGGCGAGATCCTGCACTGGCTCGACGCTGACATGGTCGTCTTCCCGGACCACGTCGCGGCGCAGGTCCGCTGGCAGCACGCCAGCGACGAGGTGGTCACCCTCGGGTACAAGCGGTTCGTCAACCACGGCTGGGCGGTCACCCCGGAACAGGTCGCCGAGGCCTGCGCCACCGGGGCCGTCGACCGGCTGTTCCGGTTCGAGGAGACCGAACCCCACGAGTACGTCGAACGCCTGATCAACGACACCGACCAGTTGCGCGGCGGCGACCACCTGAACTTCCGGGCCCACGTCGGCGCCACCGCCGCCCTCTCCCGGAGTCTGTACGCGGAGACGGGCGGCCTGAACCCCGGTCTGCGGCTCGGCGAGGACACCGAGTTCGGCTACCGGCTCGCCCAGGCCGGCGCGGTCTTCGTCCCGGAACCGCGTGCCCGCAGCTGGCACCTCGGCCCGTCCCACATGATGACCAGGGGCGACGCGTTACGCCGGTACAACCGCCCGTTCCTGGCCGACCTGATGCCGCAGCCCCGCTACCTGCGGCCGGCCGCGAACCGGGTCTTCGCGGTGCCGCTGGTCGTCGCGGTGGTCCCGGCCGACGGGCCGTACGAGATGGTCCGCACCTGCGTGGACCGGCTGCTCGCCGGTGACCTGACCGACCTGCGGGTGATCCTGGTCGCCGACTGGGCCGAGATCGCCGACGACCGCCGGTCGATCCTCGCCGACCCGCTGCTGGAACGCCGGCTGCTCGCCGCGACGTACCGCTCCGAGCCTCGGGTGACCCTGGCCTCGGCCCGGCCGGACACCGCCTTCCCCGCCCCGTACCTGCTGGAACTCGCGCCGTGGGTCGGCGTCGACGCGGACACCGTACGGCGGCTGGTGGCGGTCGCCGACGAGTGGCAGGTCGGCCTGGTCCGGGTACTGCCGGTCGGTGCCGCTACCCCGGACGACGCGGTGACGCTCTGGCGTACCTCGGCGGTCAGCCGGGCCACCCGGGTGCGTCGAGGAGACGAGCCGCTGGACCAGGTGGTCGCCGAGGTGGCCGGCCGGCGCTGGGTCAGCGGCGACGACCTCGGTGTCGGCGACCTGCGACGCCTGCCGGAGAGCCAGTGGGTGGCCCCCCGACCCCGACTGGTCGTCCGGTCGGACAAGCGGGCCCGACGCGCCGCGATGGCCGGCGTCGAGACCATTCCGGTGGGCGGGATCCGGTCCCTGGCCAACGCCACCCGGTTCGTCGCGAACCGGTACGCCGGACTGGCCGCCGACCGCCTCCGGCAGCGGCTGCGCCGGCCCGGCCCGCCCACCAGCTGACCGGTCGTACACATGTTCCATCCACAGGCTGTGGACGAACATGTGTACGAACGCCCCGGGCGGGTCAGTCGACCTCGTCAGGTGCCGCGTCGAACAGCTCCACGAGCGTACCGACCAGCATGTTCCGACCCTTGATGTCGGCGGCGATCTCCGGTCCGGCGACCCCTTCGACCATGCCGGGCAGCAGCCCCGCGCCGCCCTCCGGGCCGAGCGGCACGAGGATGACCGGCGGCATCGGCTGATAGTCGGCGGTCTCGCCCTCGCCGGTGATCAGGTGCCGGAGGTTCGCGGCGACCAGGTCGGCCTGCGCGCTCGCCCGACCTGCCATGTTCAGGTCGGCGTCGGTCAGGTCGCCGACCGCGAAGACCCGGTCCTGGCCGAGCACCCGCAGCCGCGGGTCGACCCGCAGGTAGCCCTGTTCGTTGCGGACCTCGGCGAGCGCGCCGGTGAGGTAGTCGCTGGCCGGGGCGACCCCGAAGCAGCGGTACCAGATGTCGGCGGTCAGTTCCTCGCCCGCCTCGGTGGTCACCGCCACCGCCGCCCGGGTCGCCGGCTCGGCGGCCGGCAGTGCCCGGAGCCGGCTGCCGAGAATCAGCTCCACGCCCATCTTGTCGAGTTGACGGCGCAGCTCGTCACGGAGTTCCTGGTCGTACGGGCCGGGCAGGATGTCCGGTCCGGCGTCGACGATGGTCACCCGCTTCTCCGGGAAGAACGCCTTGATCTCGCCGGCCAGCTCCAGCCCGGACGGGCCGGCCCCGACGAGCAGCACCCGCTCGGCGCCGCGCAGCTCGGTGTGCGCCGTCCGGAGCCGGGCCCGGGCGGTCTCCACGTCCGGGTCGGCGACCTTCGCCGGGAACGGGTACGCCGATCCGGTTGCCAGGACCAGGTAGTCGGGTTCCAGGCGGGCGCCGGAGCCGAGCGTCACCTGGCGGCCGTCGACCGCCACCGCCCGGTCCCGGATGAACCGTCCCCGCCTGAGCAGGTGGTCGTAGCGGAAGAAGATCCGGTCGAGCCACTCGGGCTCGACCAGCGCTCGCCAGGCCGCCACGTTGTGCACGAACGCCTCGGTCGGGTCGACCAGTGTCACCCGGGCCACGTCGTCGAGCTGTTTCGCGACCTTGATACCGCCGTAGCCGCCGCCGACCACCACCACGTGTGGCGGATTGTCTGCCTGCTCGGTCATGTCTGTCTCCTTCTGGCCCGTTTTCGGCCTTGGAAAATCGAAGTCGTGAGCGCCAGACTAGCCGCTTCGAAAAGAAGAGCGCTACCTCCGTGGCTAGCATGGGGTCATGCCAGCGAGAACCCCGGCCGAGACGCCGGAGAGCTGCGCCCGCGCCGACGCCGCGTTGGCCCGGGCCTTCTCGCTGCTCGGCAAGCGCTGGACCGCACTCGTCCTGGGCAGCCTCAGCTCCGGCCCGGCCGGGTTCCGGGAACTGTCCCGGTCGATCGAAGGGGTCAGCGACTCGGTGCTTTCCGACCGCCTGTCGGAACTGACCGAGAACGGGCTCATCGCCCGGAACGTCGACCCGGGACCACCCGTCGCGGTCTCCTACCAGCTGACCCCCCGGGGCCAGGCCCTCATCCCGGCCCTGGACGGCGTCTCCGCCTGGGCCCGGGAACACCTGCCCGACTGCTGAGCCGCAGCCGCCTCGGGCCGTCAGCCGCTGACCGCCCCCGTCCGTGGCCGCAGCCGCCTCAGGCCGGCCGCGGGCCCAGCCGGACCACCTCGCGCTCCCGGTCGGGCAGCAGCTCCAGCCGACGGATCCCCACGTTGACGTCCCGGGGCAGCATCCGCCGCGCGGAAACGTCGAACGGCAGGTCAACCGGCATCTCGTCGGATCGTCGCCGGTACAGCGGCACCCAGTCCCCGTCCGCCGGCCCGTCCGCCCCGGTCAACGGAATCCGGACCGACCACCACGCACCCCGGACCTCGGCCGGCAACACCAGGTCCGGCAACGGCGGGCCGGTCGGCGTACCGGACTCCCGGTGGCGGAGCAGGATCCGCAGCTCGGCCCAGCCCTCGCCGTCGGACGGCAGGCCACCGGTCAGCACCAGCGTCCCGTCGGCCAACTCCGCCCCGGCGGCAACCGGACCGGGCGGCAGCACCCGCAACCACAACACGCCGTCGTCGGTCGGCCGGGCCATCAGCTCCACCGGGCCGAGCACCTGTCGTACTCCGGTGAAGTCCGCCGGCACCGGCAACTCGACCGGCTCCGCCCCCGGTTCGGCCAGCGCCACCCGCCACCCGGCCCCCGCCTCACCGACCAGCACCGCGCGACCGCCGGTCGCCGCCGGGCCGTCCCCGACGGGCCGGGCGTCCCCGTCGACCAGGCCGCTGTCCGCGACCAGATCCTCCAGCGGCACCCGCGCCGTCCAGCACCCGTCCACCGGGCCGGCGCCGGTCGGTAGCACCGGATAGGCCCGACCCACCACCCCGGTGACCCGGCTCAGGCACACCGTCGTCCCCGGCGCCGGCCTCCGCCCGGCCACCCCCTCGACCAGCAGTGCCTTCTCCGCCACCCGTACCCCGGTCACCCGGGCCCCCGGACGCTCCACCCGCAACCAGAGCCGGCCGGAACGGACGAACGGCACCACCCGCACCCCGGCGTCGACCCACCGGGCCGGCAGCGCCGGCCGGGCGTCGCCGACCGCCAGCATGCCCGGACGCGGCCGACCCGCACCGACCAGCAGCACCAGGAAACTCCAGTCCCCGATGGCCCAGCCGCCCCGGCCCCGCAACCGACGCGGGTCGACCAGGGTCGAGAAACCCGCCCAGCCCGCCCCGGGCTGCCGGCCGTCGGCGCCCGGAGGCTCGGTGCCGCCCGTCGCATGCACCCCGCCCGTCGGATGCACCCGAGTCGGCAACGGCAGCATCCGCCGCCACCGGCGGGCCGGCGCACGCAGCCAGAGCAGCCGGATCGGCTGCCACGGCCGGGCGGCGCCCCGGGACACGTCGTAGGCCAGCCCTCGGACCAGAAGCCGGTTCCCGACCCAGCGCGCCTCGTGCACCTCGGTCCGCACCCCGCCCGGCGCCCGGTACGCCCGCCGGGGCACCGCCGGATGCCCGGCGTCCAACAGTGGCAGGTCCAGATAGCGGCGCAGCCCCCGACGGACCACCGTCGACGGCTGCCCCGCCGGGCCGACCGCCAGCACCGCGAGCAGCTCCGGCAGCGCCCGCTCCCGGGCCAACCGCCAGGCGACCCGCAGCCGGGGAGCGAGCCGGTCGAGGACCGACTCGTCCACCCCGGCCAGGAAGTCGACGGTCAGGTCGAGGAACCGGCGGCGGTAGGCGTCGTCGACTACGGGCAGCAGGTCGAGGAACATCCGCAGGTCACTGCGGAGCGCGCTCTCGTCGTACCACCGTTTGAGCTCGGGTTCGGCGAGCCGGGCCAGCGACCGGCTCGCCGACGTCACCGCGGCGAACCGGTCCACCAGGTTGGGTACCTCGTCCTGGCGCTGGCTCAGCGAGCGGACGGCGCCGGGCGGCCGCTGCCGCCAGTAGTAGACCGGCAGGTCGAGCACGTCGACCTGGCGCGCCACCGCGTACGCCGGGATCGTCACCGGGATGTCCTCGTACCGGATCCCCTCCGGGAAGCGCAGCCGGTGCCCGGTCCAGAACGACCGGCGGAACACCTTGTTGCAGGCCAGCCGGTCGTAGACCAGGTTCGGCTGGTCCCGCAGGCTGATCCCGAGCCGGGTCGTGCGATGGGTGCCCCGGTGCAGCCACGACTGCCGCAGCCCCTGTCCGGTCAGCAGCGCCACGTTGCCGGAGGCGAAGTCCGAACCGGTCCGTTCCAGCGCCCCGACCAGCACCTCCACCGCGTACGGCGGCAGCACGTCGTCGCTGTCGACGAACATCAGGTACTCGCCCGTACCGTGGTCGAGGCCGACGTTGCGGGCCGCGCCCAACCCCCGGTTGTCCTGCCGGAGCAACCGGAACCGGTCGTCCCGGGCCGCCCACCCGGCCGCGATCGCCGCACTGCCGTCGGTGGACCCGTCGTCGACCAGCACCAACTCCAGCCCGCGCCAGGTCTGCCGGGCCAGCGAGTCGAGACACTCCGGCAGATAGTCCTCGACGTCGAAGACCGGTACGACGACGGTGACCAGCGCCGGCACGGCAGGACCCGCCGACCGGTCAGTCCGGCTCGCCGAGCAGGGTCCGCCGGACCACCCGCTCGGCCGCCCGGCCGTCGTCGAGGGCGCAGAACCGCCGCCGGAACCGGTCCCGGGCCCGGGTCGCCGCCGGATCGTCCACCGCTCCGGTACGGAACCGGGTCAGCAGTTCGGTGAAACTCGTCGCCACCGCGCCCGGCGCCTCCGCCAGGATGTCGAGGTACACCCCCCGCTGCCGTCGGTAGTCCGCCCAGTCCGGCGCGTAGATCACGATCGGCCGGTCCAGGCAGCCGTAGTCGAACATCGCGGACGAGTAGTCGGTGATCAGCACGTCCGCCGCCAGATAGAGGTCCTCCACCCGGGGATGGCCGGTCACGTCCCGTAGCCGGCCCACGTCGGTGCCGGCGTCCGACCGGTCGACGACCCCGGTGGAGCCGGCGACGGCGTCCGGCGGGTCGGGCGGCGCCCCGGCGGCGGCGCGCCCGGCGGTCGGGTCGAGGTAGTGGCCCCGGACCAGCACCCGGCCGGTCGGGCCGAGGACGTCGAGCAGCGCCGCCGGCTCGAACGGCGGCCGGTAACCGGGCCGGTGTTCGCGGTGCGTCGGCAGGTAGAGCACCACCCGGTCGGCGGGTCCGAACCCGAACGCGTCCCGCACCGCGCCGATCTGGGCCGGGGTGGCGTTCACCAGCCGGTCGTTGCGCGGGTAGCCGGTCTCCAGGGTGACGTACCCGGCCGGGTAGGCCCGGTCCCACATCTGGGTGGAGAAGCTGTTCGAGGTGATGCTGTAGTCCCAGCGGTCGATCCGGCGCAGCAACCGGCGGAAGTCGAGTCCGACCGCACCGGCCGGATAGCGCTGCTGGTCCAACCCCATCACCTTCACCGGCGTGCCGTGGTGGGTCTGGACGTGCACCGAGCCGCGCCGCTTCATGACGTAGTCGGGGAAGTTGACGTTGTTGACCAGCCAGCGGGCCCGGGCCAGGGCCCGCAGGTACGGCCGGGTCCCGGCCACCACGTACGGCACCCCGGGCGGCAGGGTGTCGGCCAGGTCGCGACGTACCACCCAGACACCTCGGATGTGCGGGGCGAGCCGACGGGCCTCGGCGTGGATCGCCGCCGGATTGCAGGCGTAGCCGCGATACCAGTACGCGGCGTACACCGCCAGCGTCGGGTCGATCGGACGACGCAACTGGGCGGCGTAGTAGGCCCGCCGCAGCCCCGCCCGGCCCAGCCCGACCAGCCGGCGGGCCCTCGACGGCCGTACCGTCACCGGCCCGTTCTCCGGCAGTCCCGGCCGGTCCCCCGTCGGTTCCGGCCGGCTGCCCGGCAGTCCCGGCCGGTCCCCCGTCGGTTCCGGCCGGCTATTTGCCGGTTCCGAGCGGCGTCCGGTCAGGGTGGCCAGTGGCACCACCCAGCGGGACCGGCCCGCCAGCGTGCTCCGCGACCGGTGCAGGGCGCGCAACAGCAGGTACGCCCACCAGTGGCCGCCGGCCACCAGCCGGTGCTTCACCCCCTCCGCCCCGCCCGGCCGCCGGTATCCCCCGGCCGGCCGGAAGCGCCGGTAGTCGGCGACCACCCGGTCGAAGAAGTCCCGGCGCAGTCGCGGGGAGAGTCGTCGACCGTTGCCGAGCACGATCAACTGGTGCCAGACCATCCGTTCGAAGATCAACGGGCGGAGGTCGTCGTACGCCGGTCCCCACCGGTCCATCAACGCGAAGACCCGCCGCCAGTGCGGGAAGACCTCGAAGTGCCGGTCGTCGCGGGTACCGGTGATCGCGCCGGCCCGCCGCTGCCGGTAGTGCACACACACCCGGTCCAGTACGTTGATCCGCTCGGCGGCGAGCAGTACCGGATAGCTGAACGACACGTCCTCGTACCAGCCGGGGCCGAAGCGCAGACCGAGGTCGGTGAGGAAACGTCGACGGACCACCTTGTTCCAGGCGGTGTGCAGGACGCCCAGCACCTCGGGCCGGTCCCGGACGGTGAAGACCCGCTCCCCGCTGTCCGGCACGGTACGGGTCATCGCGCTGCCGAGCGTCCGGTTGTTCCAGTACGCCCGCACGTGGTCGACGACCAGCACCTCCGGGTCGGCCCGGCGCAGCCGTTCCGCCACCACCGGCAGGCAGCCCTCGGCCAGCCAGTCGTCGCTGTCGAGGAACCAGACGTACTCGCCGGTGGCCCGGTCGAGGCCGATGTTGCGGGCCTCGCCGAGCCCGACGTTGGTGTCGAGGCGGACCGCCCGGACCCGGGGGTCGCGGGCGGCGTACTCGGTAATGATCTCGCCGCAGCTGTCCGGGGAGCAGTCGTCGACCGCGATCACCTCGATGTCCCGGACCGGCTGGTCGAGAATCGAGTCGAGGCACTCCCGCAGGTAGCCCTGGACCCGGTAGGCGAGCACCGCCACCTCGGCCAGGTCATCGGTGAGTACGACGTCCCGGGCGCCGGCCGCCCGCAACTGTTCCCGCAGGTGCGCGGCGAGTGGCTTGCCGT
>NZ_JBDPMH010000022.1:0-119125 GCF_039871735.1 Plantactinospora sp. B24E8 | reverse complement strand
GCGTTGAGCGGGAGGTGCTGCCCGCCTGCGAGAGCCTGGGCCTCGGCGTGCTGCCGTGGTCACCGCTCGGTCGCGGGGTGCTGACCGGAAAGTACCGGCGCGGCCGGCCGGACGCCTACCGGCTCGGCTCGACCTCCTCGTCGGCGTCCGAGAGGAACGGGTGCTCGTCCAGCCGACCGACCAGGCGGTCGTCCGGTCCGGGGGCGAACGGCCCGCTGCTGTCCTCGTCGTCGAACGCCTCCAGGTCGAGCGGTACGGCCACCTCGCTGACCATCACCACCCCGTCCAGCGGCTCCAGCTCGGGAATGTCCAACGCGCCCAGCGAGCCGTCGCCGGTCTGCAGCAGCTCGAGGACCGCCTCGCCGACGCCCTCGACCGGGACGGACTCCTCGTCCTCCGGGGCACCGGCCCGGCGGGCCGCCTGGGCCACCCGGAGCAGCGCCGCCACACTCGGGACGCGGTAGTCCCGGCGGTGACGCACGGAGAGCACCAGCGGGTGCGGGTCGTTCGGCTCGGCGCCGTCGACACCACCCGCGCCCAGCCGTTCGTCCGCCTCGTCCGGGTCGATCGCCTCCACGTCCCAGGGCGTGACCTCGCCGAAGGCGTCGAGCAGGAGTTCGTCGTACTCGTACGACGCGTTGTTGAGCTCGACGTACGCCTGCCAGACGGCGTCGTCGTCGATCCGGCCCTCGGCGGCCCGGACCGCGGCGAGGTGCGCCCGGGCGGTCTCGATGACCCGTTCCAGAGCGGCGTCCAGCGAGGCGTGCTGGTCGGTCATGGTGTGGTCTGTCCCTTCGATACGTTTGTCAGCGGCGGTGCGGCACGTCCGCCGGGCAGGCGGCGCTCCGACACGGCCGGGGGTACTGGATGGCAGACGGAGACTAGGCGGAGCGGGTACAGGTCGGTCGGGTAGGGTCGGCCGGTCCAACTCGGGCGTGGCCGGCTGTGCCGTCGCCAGGTCCGGCGCCACCAGAACGTCTCACCAGAACCGGCGTCGTCAGCTCTGGCGTCGTCAGCTCTGGCGGAGGAACCTGTCGAGCACCCGCACGCCGAACTGTAGCCCCTCGACCGGCACCCGCTCGTTGATGCCATGGAACAACGCGGAAAAGTTCAGGTCGGCCGGCAGCCGCAGCGGCGCGAACCCGAAACAGCGGATGCCGAGCTTCTGGAACGCCTTCGCGTCCGTACCGCCGGAGAGCATGTACGGCACGGCCCGGGCACCCGGGTCCTCGGCCCGCAGCGCCGCCGCCATCGCGTCGACGAGCTCCCCGTCGAAGCTCGTCTCCACCGCCGGCTGGCGGTGGATGTACTCGATCTCGATGTCCGGTCCGACCACCTCGCGCAGTTGTTCGAGGAAGAGGTCGGACTGGCCGGGCAGGCTGCGGCAGTCGATGGTCGCACTGGCCCGGCCGGGGATCACGTTGTCCTTGTAGCCGGCGGCCAGCCGGGTCGGGTTCGCGGTGTTCCGGATGGTCGCGCCGATGATGTTGGCGATCGGGCCGAGCTTGGCGATCGCCAGCTCCGGGTCGTCCGGGTCGAGCTCGATGTCGAGCGCCTCGGAGACCTGCTCCAGGAAGGACCGCACGGTCGGGGTGACCACCACCGGGAACCGGTGCCGGCCGACCCGGGCGACCGCCTCGGCCAGCGCGGTGACGGCGTTGTCGTCGTGCACCATCGAACCGTGTCCGGGACGGCCCCGGGCGTGCAGCCGCAGCCACTCGAGCCCCTTCTCCGCCGTCTCGATCAGGTAGAGCCGCAGGTCGTCGTTGACGGTGTAGGAGAAGCCGCCGACCTCGCCGATCGCCTCGGTGCACCCCTCGAGCAGGTCGGGGTGCCGGTCGACCAGGAAGTGCGCACCGTACTCGCCACCCGCCTCCTCGTCGGCGGTGAAGGCGAGGACGAGGTCACGCGGTGGGCGTACGCCGGTGCGCTGCCAGTCGCGGACCACCGCCAGCACCATCGCGTCGAAGTCCTTCATGTCGATGGCACCCCGACCCCACAGGTAGCCGTCGGAGATCTCCCCCGAGAACGGGTGCACCGACCACTCCGCGGCGTCCGCCGGCACCACGTCCAGGTGGCCGTGCACCAGCAGCGCACCCCGCGACGGGTCGGTGCCGGGAATCCGGGCGACCAGACTGGTCCGGCCGGGCGCCGACTCCCGCAACTGCGCCTCGACGCCCACCTCGGCGAGCTTCTCGGCGACGTACTCCGCGGCCACCCGCTCACCGACCGTGGTGGCGTTGTCGCCGGTATTGCTGGTGTCGATGCGGAGCAGATCCCGACACAGCTCGACGACCTCGTCGGCGGCGCTCGGCGGGACGGACGCGGAATGGCTACTCATGGGCTTCTTCATACCAGCCGACCCGGTCGGACCGACCGGCCCCACCCGGCCGCGGGTTTCGCCGACCCGAGGCTCGGGTACCTGCCGGCTGTCCAGGCAACAGCCCCGGTCGATACGGTGGCACCGGTTCCTGGACCAGTTTCGTGAGGAGGCCCACCGTGAGCGCGCCGTTGCCCCCGCTGCCCCCGACCGGGGAGGACGAGAACTACCGGCCGGGCGGACAGAGCATGCTCGAGTTGCTCGCCGAGGAGCACGACCAGATCGCGGCGCTCTGCGCCGAGCTCACCGACGACACCGGACCGGAGCGGCGCAGCCAGGTCGCCGAGGTGCTGACCGCGACGGTGGCCCGGCACCTCTCCGGAGAGGAGCAGTACCTCTACCCGACGGTCCGCAGCGTGCTGCCCGACGGCGGGGCGCTGGCCGACCGGGAGCTCGAGGCGGACACCGAACTGCGGCGTACGCTGGCCGAGCTCTCCGACGTCACCCCGGCCGACACCCGGTTCGACCAACTCGCCGACGACCTCGCCCACCGGCTGCGTCGGCACGTCGAGACCGCCCGGACGGTGATCTTCCCGGCGCTGCGGGAGTCGACGAGCGAGACGGACCTGATCCGGCTGGGCAACCGGGTGGAGATCGCCGAGGAGGCCGCACCGACCCGCCCCCACCCGGGCACCCCGGACACCCCACCGTGGAACAAGGTCGTCGAGCCGGCCCTCGGGGTGGTGGACAAGGTCCGGGACGTGGTGACCGGCCGACCGACGTACGTCGAGGACCTGCCCGAGGAGCCGGCCCGGGGCTGAACGTACCGACGGTCCGGGATGTCATGATCCTTCGAAGGCCCCGCCCGGGGAACCGGGCGGGGCCGACCACGGTCGGACGGTCCGGCGGTGGCCGGAGTCGGGGTGGACGGTGGTGACGGTGCGCGACGCACTGGTGGTACGGGGTGGTTGGGACGGCCACGTACCGGTGGCGGCGACGGACCTGTTCATCCCGTTCCTGCGCGACCGGGGATTCTCCGTCGAGGTCCACGACGATCTCGCGGTCTACACCGACGCCGACCGGATGGGCGCCGCCGACCTGGTGGTGCAGTGCTGGTCGATGGGGAGCATCACCGACGCCCAGGCGGCCGGCCTGGCCTCGGCGGTACGGGCCGGAACCGGCTTCGCCGGCTGGCACGGTGGCATCGTCGCCGCCTTCCACCACAACGCCTACCAGCAACTCACCGGCGGGGTCTTCGTCCACCACCCACCGGGGTTCGTCGACCACGAACTGACCGTGCTGCCGGACCGGGCCGACCACCCGATCGTCCGGGGTGTCGGCACGGTGGCCCTGCAGACCGAGAAGTACTGGGTGCTGACCGATCCGCTCAACGACGTACTGGCGACCGTGACGTTCGAGCCGGGGCCGCAGCCGGGGCCGGCGGACGGTCCGGAGGGAACGGACAGCCCCTGGCGGCGAACCGTCACCGTGCCCGCGGTCTGGACCCGGCAGTGGGGCGCGGGCCGGGTCTTCGTCTCGACCGTCGGCCACAAACTCGACGATCTGACGCTTCCGCCGATCCGGATGATCACCGAACGAGGGCTGCTCTGGGCCGCTCGGCAGATTCAGGTGTCCGTTCGGGCGTAGTTTGCATTTCCTTTGGGGGATCTTTCATTGTCCAAAGGTCTTCCCGAGAATCCCGTCCGGGTCCTACCGTCACGCTATGAACCTGGAGCTGCGGCACCTCAAGGTGGTCTGCGCGATCGCGGAGACGGGCAGCGTGACCAAGGCGGCCTCGACCCTGGGGTTGGCACAGCCCGCCCTCACCGCACAGCTCCAGCGCATCGAGCGCACGCTCGGCGGCCCGCTCTTCGAACGGGACCGGCGGGGTGCCCGACCGACCGCGCTGGGCGAGTTGGTGCTGGCCCGGGCCCGGGTGCTGCTGCCCGCGATGAAGGGGCTGCAGGACGAGGCCGCCCGGCTCGCCGGCACCGGTACGACGATGACCCGGTTCCGGTTCGGCGGGGTGAACAGCCCGATCCTCGGTGGGCTGGTGCACCGGCTCGCCGCCGACCAGCCGCACGCGCAGATCAGCACGCACGCGTCCTGGTCGGTCGACGAGCTGGCCCAGATGGTGCTCAGCGGCCGACTCGACTACGTGCTCTCCGGGGTCTGCGGTGACGCGACCCCGTCCGCCGAGTTCGGGCTGACCTGGCGGGCCGTGGCGGTGGACGCGGTGTTCGTCCTGCTGCCCGAGGCGCACCCGTTGGCCGCCGAGGACGAGGTGCACCTGGCCGCGCTCAGTGAGCAGCGCTGGGCAGCGGCGCCCGGCGACGGCTGCTTCGAGAGCTGTTTCGTGGCGGCCTGCGCCCGGGCCGGTTTCACCCCGCGCAAGATCTACGAGACCGACATCCGCAGCTGCATCGACCTGGTCGAGGCGGGTGAGGCGGTCGCGCTGGCCCAGGCGACGTTCCGGCCGGTCTCCGGCCTGGTGACCCGTCCCCTGGCCAACACGCCGCTGCGCTGGCGGCTGCTGCTCGGCTGGCACCCGGAGGCCCCGGCCGCCGCGGTCGCCGACCGGGTACTCGGACACGCCGTCGCCGCGTACAGCGACTCGTTGTCCCGCAACCCCAACTACCTCGCCTGGCTGGCCCGCAACCCCACCTTCGGCCCGCAGGACCTGGCCGCCGCCTGACCCCGCCGGGCAGCGCCTGACGCCTCCGGACACCGTCCTACGTGGCCACAGGCCGGCTCAACCGGCGCTGATCCGACGGGTCAGCGGCCACCAGATCGCCAGTTGGACGAGGGCCAGGGCCAGCACGAACGGCAGGAGTGTCCAGACCCCGACGTGCTGGGCGATCACTCCGGCGAGCCAGGGCAGCGCCGCCCCGCCGATCACCGAGACGCCGTTCATCACCCCGATCGCGGTGGGTACCAGCCGGGCCGAGGTCAACCGGGGCACCAGGGCCATCGCGGTCGGGAAGGCCGGGCCGAGGAAGAAGCCCAGCAGCACCAACCCGACGCTGGCCAGCGCGGCGGTCGGCGCCAGCCAGGCCAGCAGGGCGCTCACCGCGACCCCGGCGAGGCAGCCGAGCACGGTGCCGACCGGGGTCAGCCCGAGCCGGGTGGCGACCGGGCTGATGACGAACCGGCCCACGGTCAGCCCCAACCAGTAGCCGCTGACGGTGTATCCGGCGAGCACGGCCGTCTGCTGGTGCCCATCCACGAGGAAGCTGAAGGCCCAGTTGCCGACGCTCACCTCGAGGCCGACGTAGACGGTGAGGAAGAGCGCGCCGAACAGCACCGCGGGCTGCCGCAGCGCCGCGCCCAGCAGGCCACCGCCAGCCCCCTCCACGGCACGGGTGTGGGCGCCGGCCACGTCACCCGGGCCGTCCGGACGGGTGTCGTCACCGGGGCGGACGTCCGTGCCGGCGGCCGGGACGGCGTCGGCGGGTGCCGACCGGGCCGGGTAGACCGTCAGGAAGCCGACGACCAGTGGCAGGCAGGCCAGGGCGAGCACCAGCCACACCGCCGTCCAGGGCAGCCTGGTCAGCATCCACGCGGCCAACGCCGGCCCGACCAGCGCGCCCACCCCGAAGAACGCGTGCAGGCGGTTGAGCAGGGTGGCCGCGCCCGGCAACTCACTGAGGTAGGCGTTGAGCACCGACTCCAGTACGCCGATGCCATACCCGGCCAGCACCTGCACCGCGACGAACGCCAGGAACGGCGGTCGGACGGCCGTGTAGAGGCCCGCCACCACGAAGGCGCCGCCGCCGACCACGAGCGCGATCCGGACGCCGGTGCGGTCGATCAGTCTTCCGGTGGTGATCCCGGCCAGCAGGAATCCGGCGGAGAAGGTGAAGAAGGTGGTCCCGATGGCCGCCTTGTCCACCTGGTAGTCGAGGATCTGGGCCGGCAACAGAACGCCACCGACCCCGGCGCTCACACCGACGAAAACGAACGCGGCGTAGGCGAGCAGGACCGCCGGTCGGTGACCGGTTCGAGGGACGGGCACGCGGGCTCCTACGAGGGAGGTCGATCGACGCGGGGGAAGACGTCGGATCGCAGGATGCTAGTCGTGCCGTGCCCGCCCTGGCGAGCGGTATGAGTCAGCCGGGATATACCCCGCCAGTTTCCGGACGGCTACCTTGACGGTGCCCCGCCCGATCCGGGCCCGGCACGCCGACGGCCAGCGCCCCGGCGGTCCGGGCCCGACCCCCGGTCGGCGGGGCACCGACCACCGTGCGCCGCCCGGGTCCGGGCCGGGCGGCGCACGGGTACGCGGGTCGGCGGTGCGAACCGGCCGACAGCGGGTACCGGTACCGGTATGACCGATCTACTGCCGCCCGAGGACGACCGGGAGACCGCCCGCCGGATCGCCGCCGCCCACACCGCCGCCTCGCGGGACGTGGAAGCCTTCCTGCGCCGGGTCCCGGAGCTGCCGAACCCGGAGGACGTCGCCGAGTACGCCGCGCTGTTGGCCCGGGAGGAGGCGATCCGGGTCGAGCGGACCACAGCGGCGGAGGTCGCCGGCCTCGACGGCTCCACCATCAGCGGGGAGTGATGCGCGGCGGTGCCCGCCGGACACGATCCTGCCGCGGTCACGCCGAGCGTGACCGCGGCAGGATCGTCCGCCCGGTTCCCGCCGGGCGGACCTCGGCCGGCTACCGCTCGATCAGCGGGTCGTGACCCAGGTCCAGGAGCGAACGGCGCCACCCCTCGTCGGTCACCCCCGCGGCGGGGCGGGTGTCGAGCAGATCCTGGATCTCCGCGACCGTCTCCCGCATGGTCCTGATGTCCTCGTCGGTCAGGTCGACCTTGCGCTTGCGCAGTACGGCGAGAATGTGTCGACCCGGTTCGGGAAGCCCCAGGTCCGGGTCGGCGCCGAACGCCTCCTCACCCGAGCCCTGGGTCAACAGCCAGCTGCGCAACTGCTCCGAGGTGACGTTGACGCAGCTGTGGAAGTCGTTCCACAGCTGCTCCACCTCCGGTTCGACCCGCTGCTGTCGTACCATCTCAGGCCTCCTCCGTCGCCTCGGTCGTCTCCGGCGCAGGTTCCTCCTCCGCCCTGGTCCGCGCCGCCCTGGGCGGCCGCGGCCGGGGCGACTCGGGACCTGAGGTCGGCGGTCGCAGCACGGCGTCGGTCTTCGGACTCTTCTCGCGGTTCTCCTCGGGCTGGCTCACGCTGTTCTCCTCCACTCGACTTCGGCGGGCACGCCGGGGCGGCACGTCCGGCGTGCTCGGGGGCGGCGCGCACCGCCGCTCACCGGCCCGCGGAGAGGGCCGCCGGGCTGCGCCCACCGGAGCGTTTCCCCTCGGACACCTCGAAGGTCAGCTGGTCGTCGCGGGCGTCCACGGTGACCCGCTGTCCCGGCACGAGCGTGCCGTCGAGCAGCATCCGGGAGAGCCGGTTGTCGACCTCTCGCTGGATGGTCCGGCGTAGTGGCCGGGCCCCGAACTGCGGCTCGTAGCCGTGCTCGGCGATCCAGTCCACCCCCTCGGTGGTGAAGTCGACGAGGATGTCCTGGGCGTGCAGCCGCCGCCGGGTCTCGTCCAGCAGCAGTTCGGTGATCTGCCGCAGCTGCTCGTTCTCCAGCCGACGGAAGATGATCACCTCGTCGATCCGGTTCAGGAACTCCGGTCGGAACTGCTCCTGGAGGCGACGCATCAGCCGTTCCCGCAGCTCGGTGTTCTCCTGGTCCTCCCCGCCCTCGGCGCCGCCGCCGAACCCGACGCTGCGTTGGGTGCCGGTGATCAGTTCCGAACCCAGGTTGCTGGTCATGATCAGTACGGTGTTCCGGAAGTTGACCGTCCGCCCCTGACTGTCGGTGAGCCGACCGTCGTCGAGGACCTGCAGCAGGATGTTGAAGACGTCCGGGTGGGCCTTCTCGATCTCGTCGAGCAGCACCACGGCGTACGGGCGCCGGCGTACCGCCTCGGTCAGCTGACCCGCCTCCTCGTACCCGACGTAGCCGGGCGGGGCGCCGACCAGCCGGCTCACCGTGTGCCGTTCCTGGAACTCGCTCATGTCCAGCCGGACCATCCGGTCCTGCTCGCCGAAGAGCGCCTCGGCCAGGGCCCGGGCCAGTTCCGTCTTGCCGACCCCGGTCGGGCCGAGGAACAGGAAACTGCCCATCGGCCGGTCCGGGTCGGCCAGGCCGGTCCGCGACCGGCGGACCGCCTCGGCGACCGCGCTCACCGCGTCGTCCTGGCCGACCACCCGCTCGTGCAGGTGCCCCTCCAGGCGCAGCAGCCGGTCCCGCTCCTCCTCGGTGAGTTGGCTGACCGGGATCCCGGTGGCCCGGGAGACCACCTCGGCGATCTCCTGTGGACCCACCTCGGGCACCCTCGACCGGTCGCCGTTTCCCCGGGCCGCCTCCAGCCGTTCCTTCAACTCCTGGCAACGGTCACGCAGTTCGGAGGCGCGTTCGTACTGCTCGTCGGCGACGGCCTGGTCCTTGTCCCGCTTCACCTCCTCCAGTTCCCGCTCCAGCTCCCGTACGTCGCCGGCCGGCGTACGGGTCCGCAGCCGTACCCGGGCGCCGGCCTGGTCGAGCAGGTCGATCGCCTTGTCGGGCAGGAACCGGTCGGTGATGTACCGGTCGGAGAGCTCGGCCGCCGCCACCAGTGCCTCGTCGGTGAACCGGACCTGGTGGTGGGCCTCGTAACGGTCCCGCAGTCCGCGCAGGATCTCGGTGGTGTCGTCGATGGTGGGCTCCGGGACGAGCACCGGCTGGAAGCGCCGGGCGAGTGCGGCGTCCTTCTCGATGTAGCGCCGGTACTCGTTGAGTGTGGTCGCCCCGATCACCCGCATGTCGCCCCGGGCCAGCGCCGGCTTGAGCATGTTGCTGGCGTCCATCCCGCCCTCGGCGCCGGAGCCGCCGGCACCGACCAGGGTGTGCAGTTCGTCGAGGAAGACGATCAGCTCGTCGCCGTGTGCCCGGATCTCGTCGATGACCTTCTTCAGCCGCTCCTCGAAGTCGCCCCGGTAGCGGGTCCCGGCAACCAGACCGGCGAGGTCGAGCTGGACCACGCGCTTGCCGATCAGGGTCTGTGGCACGTCACCGTCGGCGATCCGCTCGGCGAGGCCCTCGACGATGGCGGTCTTGCCCACCCCGGCCTCGCCGATCAGGACCGGGTTGTTCTTGGTACGCCGGGACAGGATCTCCACCGCCTGTTCGATCTCGTCGGCCCGGCCGATCACCGGGTCGACCTCGTTCGCCCGGGCGAGGTCGGTGAGGTCCTGGCCGTACTGGTCGAGGGTGGGGGTGCCCCGGTCGGGCGGCCCGGCGTTGCCGCCCGCGTTGGCGCTGGCCGCCTGCAGCGACTGCGGCTGGATCCGACCGGCGGCGAGCATCCGACCGGCCGGGGACTCCGGGTTCAGCGGCAGGGCCATCAGGATGTGTTCGGGACCGATGTACGAGGCGCCCATCGCCCGGGAGAGCTGGTGGGCGTCGAGCAGTGCCCGTTTCGCGGCCGGGGTGAGCGACATGTTCGAGGGGACCTGGCCGTGCCGCGCGGGGCGCTCCACCCGCCGTTCGCCGCCGAGCGCGCCCTGCAGCGCCTCCGGGTCCGCGCCGGCCCGGCTGAGCAGGTCACGTAGGGGTTCCCGCTGCAGCGCCGCCCAGAGCAGATGGTCGGTGTCCAGGTCGCTGCTGTCGGCCTGCGCGGCCCGCCGGGCCGCGTCGGCGAGCATCTCCCGGGCGTCCGCGGTCATCAGCCGGGTGATGTCCACCCGTTGCCCCTGCCGCCGGCTCTCCCCCCGCCCGAAGTACCGGGCCAGGAACTCGTCCCACGGGTCGGCACCGAAGTCGCCGGGTCCCTGAGTCATCTTCGTCCCCCTCATGGGCGCGTCCCTCGCGGGCACGGACACTGGCGCCACCTGGCCTACCCGGCGGAAGGCCCGACAAACGCCGCCTATCGGTCGTCTGTTCGTCCCCGTCGGGCCCTCGCGCCGGCCGTGCTTCCGGGCCGCGGGCCGGGGTGGTCCGGCGTGCCGCCGGGTCGCTGCCGGCCGTGCCGACGGATGGTGGCAGGCTGGGCCGATGGAACCCGGGTCGTTGCTGGTCGTGGACGCCGCCAATGTCGTGGGCTCGACTCCGGACGGCTGGTGGCGTGACCGGGCCGCGGCGACCGCCGGGCTGCGGGACCGGCTCGCGCCGGTGGGCCGGCTGGGCCTGCCGGGACTGGCTCCTCCGGTGGAGGTGGTGCTGGTGGTCGAGGGGGTGTCCCGTCGGGTGCCGGGCATCGACGAGGTCCGGGTGGTCGCCGCCGACGGGTCCGGGGACGATACGATCGTGGCCCTGGTCGGCGCCGAGGGCACCGGGCGGAGGTGTGTGGTGGTCACCGCGGACCGGGAGTTGCGGTCCCGGGTGGCCGCGCTCGGTGCCGAGGTACGCGGCCCGCGGTGGCTGCGTTGACGTAGCCCGACCACCCAAACTGTCGGAGATCCGACTCGGTAGTCATTCGACCACAGAAAGTAGCAGCTCGCCTGAGCTGCACCCGATCTTGGCCGCCCCCGGTGGACCGGACACCCGGGCAGCAAACGCCCAGGGGGCCACCGACCGGTCCGAGGGATAAGCTCTAATAAGAGCCCTCCCCGCCCCCAGGAGGTTTCGCCGTGGCGAGCGTCGCCGAGTTGAAGGCAGCCATCGATGCCGCGCTCCAACAGATCGGCGACGGCCAGGCCGCGGTCCAGGCCGCCAGCGAGAAACTGGCCGAGGCACAACAGACCCTGGCCGGCGCGTTGGAGGGCAGTGGACACAGCACTGTCGACGCCGCCCAGGCATCGCTCTCCCAGGCCGCCCAGGAGCTGGAGGAATGTCTCGCCGCGACCCTCGCCGCGGTGGAACAGGCCCAGCTCTACGTCTCGACCCTCTGATCCGGATGTCCATCATCTCCGACCTCGGCGCCCAGGTCCGGGCCGCCTCCGACGACCTGCCGATCGCCCTGGTGGTGGAGGCGCTCGACCGGCTCACGCTCGCCTCCGAACGGCTGCGCTGGGTCCGGCAGGAATCTGTCGACCCGCTCGGCGTACCGGAACTCTCCGCCGCCACCGAGCACGCGGAGACTGCCGGCCACGCCCTCCGACTGGCCCAGGACCAACTCGCCACCTACCTGGCGGCGATCGGTCTCGGCCGGGACGGCACCCCGGCCGCCCGGCCGCCGGGCCCCGCCGGTGAGCGTCCCGGCCCACCGGCCGCCGAGCCCTTGGCCGCGCCCCGCCGTGTCGCCGCCGGACCCGCCGGACGGTGGTGGGCGGTGCGGGTCGCCGAGCTGTTCGACCGCCGGGACGCCCCGGCGGTCGAACCGGACCGGGAGATCACCGACGCGGAGGAGTTGCTGCGCCGGGTGACCACCGGTGTCCGCTCCGGCGACCGGGGCCGGCTGCAGACCGAACTGCGCGCGGTCGAGGCCAACGTCGGGCTCGGCCTCGCCTCGGTCGCGCCGCCGGTGCTCCGGGACCTGGCCACCACACTGCTCGGTCACCCACCCCGGGCTGCCGACCTGCCCCGGCTACGCCGGGAGGTCGGCAGCCGGGTCACCGACCTCCTGCCCAACCTGCCACCCGCCGTGCTGGAGACGTTGCTCAGCCGGGTCTGCCGGATGCCACCGCCGAAGAATCCGGTGGAGCAGCCACACCCCGCCGATCCGGCGGTCGCCGCCGGAATCGTCACCGGGCTGCTCATGCAGCGGCTCGGCGTCGACCAGCGCCCGGTCACCGCCCGCGCACCCCGGGACACCCATGCCTGACCTCCGGACCCAGCTCGTCACCCGGGTCCGCACCATGTTGTCGCACGCCCTGGGCTCGTCCCGGACCCGACTCGGCACGGCCCGGACCGAACTGGACGCCGCCGCGCAGCGGCTCCGGCGGGTCCGGGAGGCAGCGGCCCGGGTGCCGGACCGGGTCGGTACCGAACGCGACCGCCGGGTCGCCGACCTCGCCGACCGGTACGCCGCCCAGATCGACCGCCTCGCCAACCGCGCCGGTACGGCGGCGGCCCGGGATGCGCCGGGTGCCGCCAGCACGGACTGGCCGGACTGGCGGCCGACACCGGTGACCCGGGGCGAGCCACCCGGACCACTGCGGATCGGCACGATCCGCCTGCCCGGCAGCCCGACGGTTCCGGCGCTGGTGCCGCTGCTCGACACCGGCCACGTACAGCTGTCCGGTACGGACCGGGCCGGCTGCGACGACGTCGTCGCCACCCTGCTGCTGCGTGCCCTCGGCCGGGCCGCCCCCGGAGCGGTCCGGCTGATCGGCTACGACCCGGAACACCTCGGTGGCGGACTCGCCGGATTCGCCCCGCTCTCCACCGCCGGCCTGCTGACCTTCGTCGGTCCCGGCGGCCTGGCCCGACTCCTCGACGACCTCGTCGACCAGATCCGCCGGATCAACGAGACCGTCCTCGCCGGCGAGTACCGGTCGCTGCGGGAGCTGGCCGCGGCAACCGGTCGGCGCCCCGAACCGTGGCGGGTGGCGGTGCTGCTCGGCGGCGAGGAACTGTCCCGGCACGAGCGGGGACAGCTGGACCGGGTGGTCCGGACCGGTGCCGCCTGTGGCGTGCACCTGGTGGTACGGGGCATCGCGCTGCCCGCCGAACCGACCGTCTGCCGGGTGGTGGTGACCGACGCCGAGGCCCGCCTGGACTCCTGTCCCGACCTGCCGGTACGCCTCGATCCCGCACCGCCGGCCACCCTCGTCACCGAGACCAGCCGGGAGGTCGCCACCCGGGTCAACGCCGGTCCCCCACCGACCCCCTTCACCGACCTGCTGCCGCCGGTGGACGAGATGTGGCGGGAGGACTCGTCGCACGGGCTGACCGCGCCGATCGGCGACGGCCCGCAGGGTCGACCGGTGCTGCTGACCCTCGGGGACTACCCGCCGCACGCCCTGATCGGCGGCCCGTCCGGCACCGGCAAGACCAATCTGATCTTCGCCTGGATCGGTGCGCTCGCCGCCCGCTACTCCCCCGCCGAGCTGGAGTTCTACCTGCTCGACTTCAAGGAGGGGGTGTCGTTCGCCCGGTTCGCCCAGGGTCGGCGCGACCCGAGCTGGCTGCCGCACATGCGGCTGGTGGGCATCAACGTCAACACCGACCGCGAGTTCGGGCTCGCCCTGCTACGCTTCCTCGCCGAGGAACTGCGCCGACGGGCCGACGCCGCAAAACGGCACGAGGTCACCAAGCTCTCCGAACTTCGCAGCGTCGATCCGCAGGGACGCTGGCCCCGGATCGTCGCCGTGGTCGACGAGTTCCAGATGTTGCTCGCCGGCCGGGACGCGGTCGCCCGGGAGTCCGCCGACCTGTTGGAGGACCTGGCCCGGCGCGGCCGGTCCCAGGGCATCCACCTGGTCCTCGCCTCGCAGGATGTCCGGGGCATCGAGGCGCTCTGGGGCCGCCCGGCCCTGGTCGCCCAGTTCACCCTCCGGATCGCGCTGCCCAAGGCGCTGCGGATCCTGGCCGAACGCAACGACGTCGCGCAGACCCTGCCCCGGCACCACGCCGTGGTCAACGCCGAGTCCGGCATGCCGGAGGGCAACCAGGTGGCCCGGATTCCGGCCGCGAGTGACTGGGGCACCTGGAGCGACCTGCAGCACCGGCTGTGGCGGATGCGGCCGCCGGACGCCGCCCCGGCCCGGCTCTTCGACGGTGACGCGATCCCCCGGCTGGACGAGGCACCCGACTTCGTCGCCCTCCGGCCGTCCGGGACGGAGCGGGTCGGCAACGCCGGCCGGGAATCCCGCACCGCCGGCGATGCCACCCGGGAGGCCGGCACCGACGCCGGTGTCGAGCGGGCCCCGGGCGGCGCCCGAGGGCCGGTCGCCCTGCTCGGCGAGATCATCGATGTGCAGGCGAGATCGGCCGGGATGCGACTGCCCCGGGCCCCGGGACGCAACCTGGCGGTGCTCGGCACCGGCGTGGACGAGGCCTACGCGGTGCTGGAGGCGGCGGCCCGCTCGCTGCGCCGCCAACACCGGCCCGGTACCGCCCGGTTCTCCATCGCCTGCCTGGATCCGGACGCCGACACCGCGGCCCGCTCGCTCTACGAGGCGCTGGGCGACGACGCCGCCTGGTACGACGAGGAGGACATCACGGAGCTGATGGCCGAGACAGCGAACGGGCTCGGCCGGGGCAGCGCCCCCGGCGAACCGCACTACCTGCTCCTCTACGCGGTCGACGCGGCGGCCGGGCAACTCGGTGGCAGCCTCGGCGGGCGAACCGGACTGGAGCACCTGCGACACATCCTGCACAACGGCCCCGAGCGACGTACCCACACCTTCGCCTGGTGGCGCGGGGTGGCCCGGATGCGGGCCGACCTCGGCGGGCCGGCGTCGCGTACCGACCAGATCGGCGCCTGGATCGCCCTGGACGTGCAGGGGGCGGAACTGGGCACCTCCCTCTACCCCGCGGCGGGCAGCGGCCCCGACTGGTATCCCCGGCCCTGGCGTGGCCTGTTCTTCGACCGGGCGGTGCACCGTACCGGCCAGGTGATCATCCCGTATGGACCGTCCCGATGACCGACGAACCGGAACCCGTCGAGTCGTACGCCCGGGCGATCCGGCAACTGGCCGAGGTGACCGGCCGGGCCAACGCCGAGCGGGCCGAGGCGGACGCCTGGTACGCGCGCCAGTGCCGCGCCGCCGAACGCGCGGTACGGGACGCGGAACAGGCGGTACGGCGGGCCGAGGCGGAGGTGGCGGCGGCCCAGGAGGAGGTCGACGCCACCGAGGCCGAGGTGCTGCATCTCTGGAGCACCCTGCGCGGGCACCTGGGCGCGGCCAACCGGCGCCTGGGCGAACCGCCGCTGCCCCGGGCCGGGGCGGTCGGTGACACCGAGGCGCTGCTCGACGGCGCCCGTGAACTGCTCGAACGGGCCCGTACGCCGGGCGAGCTGCCGGGCACGACCCGGCCGTTGCTGGCCCTGTTCGGGGTCCTCGGCTCGGCCGCCGCGTACGCCCTCGGGTTGGCCGCCCGCGCGGTCGGTCTCCGGTACGGCGGAGACCTCGCGGTCGCGATGCCGGTCCTGAGTCTGCTGGTCGCCCTGCTCGGGCCGGTGGTCGGGCTGTTGCCGGCCAAGGTCCTCGCCGAGCGGCGGCACGCCGGACTGGATCTGCGGGCCGGACTGGTGGTGGTCGTCGCCGGCCTGGTCACCACCGGCGCGCTCTTCGGGCTGCTCCGGTGATCCCACCCCAAGGGGGTGCGGAAGGGCCCTTCCACAGCACCGGGCTACCGCCCCGGCGACGGGAAGGCCCCCTTCCTAGACCTCGACGGCGACGGCTTCGCGGAGCAGCCGGCGGGCCAGCACGATCCGGTCGGCGTCGTCGTCCAGCCCGGGCAGATCGCCAACCCGGGTCACGCCGCCAGCGAGGAACGCCCGGAGGGCGAGCGCGCACTGCGCCGGGAAGCTGACGGCACGGTCGAACAGCAGCAGGCCCACCCGGCCCGGGCTGTCGCCGTCGCCGTCGGCGGGCTCGGGCCGCAGCTGCCAGCGCAGTCCCGGCCGGGGTGTCAGCCGGGTGTCGGCGTCGAGCCGGGCGATCGCGGCGGCCTGGGCAAGCGGTCGGATCGGCGCCGGTCGGGCGGCCGGCCAGGCCCGGCGCCGCAACCGTTCCGCGACGGCCGCCGGATCGGCCCGCAGCAGCCAGTCCCGCAGTGCCTCGACGGTCTCGGTCAGTTCCGGTTCGAGCTGGTTGACATCGGCGACGTCCACGCCGAGGGGCAGCCCGGCGCGGAGCCGGCGGTCCTCGGCGGCCAGGTCGAGCAGCGCCTCCACGACCGCGTACCGGGTCAGTGCCCGCACCCCGACGGTGAGGTGCAGGCTCGCCTCGTCCCGGGCCGCGGCACTGTGCAGCCAGCCCCGGGGCAGGTAGAACGCGTCGCCGGGGGCCAGCACCACGTCCAGCGCGGGTGGCCCGTCGGCGACCGCCGACACCTCGTCGGCCCGCCCGCCCCAGGGCTGCCGTTCCAGCGGGTCGGGCAGCACCGGCTCGTGGATCCGCCAGTGCTTGTGCCCGTCGACCTGGAGTACGAAGACGTCGTGGGTGTCGTAGTGGGTGGCGAAGCCCTGGTTGCCGGGTGGGGTCAGGTAGGCGTTGACCTGTAGCGGCTGCCCCAGGGTGAGGCTCAGTTCACGGGTGAAGTCGATCAGCGCCGGCCAGGTGCGGTGCAGTCCCTGGAGCACCAGGGTGGCACCGTCGGCGTAGAGGGCGAGGACCCGTTCGTCGAGTACCTGGTCGGCGATCTCGGCGCCCGCCCCGCCGCCGCCGGTGTAGCGCCCGGTCGGCAGTACCTCGCCGTTACGGGCCACCCGCAGGAACGGGGCACGCAGCCCGCGCCGGCTGAGTAGTTCGTCGGCGTCGGCGGGACTGAGCAGGTCGGTGAAACCCGCCGGGTTCGGCAGTTCGGTGGCCCGGGAGAGCAGCGGAACCCGTCCCCAGTGGGCGGCGGCGAACTTCGCCGGCTCGACCGCCACACAGCGCCCCAGGGCCGGTGCGGTCCGCCGGGTGGGCGGCGCCACACCCATGGTCGGTTTCTCGCGCATCGTGCTGCCGCGGGCCTACCGGGCGGCGCCGTCGGCGCCACCGTCGTGCTGGCCGGGGGTGGCACCACCGTCGGCCGGACCCTCGGCACTGCCGTCCGCGCCACCGTCGTGCTGGCCGGGGGTGGCACCACCGTCGGCCGGACCCTCGGCACTGCCGTCCGCGCCACCGTCGTGCTGGCCGGGGGTCGCGCCACCGTCGGCCGGACCCTCGCCGCCACCGCCGGCGGTGCTGCGGATGTCGTCGTCGTCGAGTCTCATCGGTACTCCCTCGCCGTCGCGCGCCCCGACGGGTGGCAGGGCGTCGCTAGCGGGTACCCAGCGCCGGATCGCCTCTAACCCGGCAAACCGGCCCGCCCCGTCAATCGGGCAGGATCGGTGGCGAGTCAGCAGGGAACACCGGCCGGTCCGAGACCAGGGACCGCCGGCCCGCCCCGGGACACCGGCGCCGCCCCGACCCGCCCACGAGCCGGCGGGACCTACCGGAAGGCTCCCGGTAATCCCGTCGCGGCGCAGGAGGCGGGCGGCGCGGCCCAGGATCGACGGCGCGGCGGCCGGTACGGTCAGCGTCGCGGGTACGGCGCCGAACTGTCCCGGACCACCAGGTCGGTGGAGAGTTCCACGCGCGGGGTGTCCAGCGACTCTCCCTGGGCCAGCCGGAGCACCGTCCGGGCGGCCAGGATGCCCATCTCGGCGAGCGGCTGGCGCACCGTGGTGAGTGGAGGCGAGGCCCACCGCGCCTCCGGCAGGTCGTCGAAGCCGACCACGCTGACGTCGTCCGGCACCCGGAGGGCACGACGGCGCACCGCCTCGTACGCCCCGAACGCCATCTGGTCGCTGGAGGCGAAGATCGCGGTCGGTGGTTCGTCGAGGTCCAGCAGCGCGCTGCCGCCGGAGAAGCCGGACTCGTGGTAGAAGTCGCCGGGCACGATCAACTCGTCCCGCAGCGGGATGCCGGCGGCGTCCAGCGCGGCCCGGTAGCCGTCGAGGCGGGCGCGGCTGCACAGCAGCCGGGGCGGACCGGCGATGAAGCCGATCCGCCGGTGCCCCAGCGACAGCAGGTGCTCGGTGGCCCGCAGCCCGCCGGCCCAGTTCGTCGCGCCGATGGTCGGGATGTCCAGGCTCGGCACGCCCGCCGGGTCGACCAGCACCATCGGCACGTTCAGCCGACGCAGTTCGGCGTGCACCGGCGGGGCGAGGTCGCTGGCGACCAGGATGACGCCGTCGGTGGCTCGGGTACGAAGGTTCTGCAGCCACTGCCGGGTCGAGGTGGAGCGGCGGTGGATCGCCGAGACGACGGTGCCGACCCCGGCGGCGTGTGCCACGTCCTCCACGCCCCGGATGATCTCCACCGCCCACGGGCTGTCCAGGTCGTTGAAGATCAGGTCGACGAGGCTGGCCCCGGCCCGCGGTCGGGTGGCCCGGCGCCGGTAGCCGTGCCGGCGCAGCAGTTCCTCCACCCGCTCCCGGGTTTGTGGTGCGACGTCGTTGCGGCCGTTGAGCACCCGGGAGACGGTGGGCACCGACACACCCGCCTCCTGGGCGATGGCGGTGATGGTGATCCTTCGTCCTTCGTCGACCGTCACGAGGCAGCTCCTTCGTTGAGGCTTCAGGGTACGACCGAAACACTTTCGAGGGTGCACCGGCGTCCCCACCGTGCCTTCTCCGTATTTTGCCCCAGCTTCCGGGGTTGACTGTCCGCACAACGGGCCATAGCGTTCCGATCCAGTTACGGAATTATTCCGGAAACTTTTCGCCGGAGGGATCGGTTATGACGGTGACCCGCCCTGCCACGAGGACGACGCTCGGCACCGCTCCGGACGAAGGCCACCACCCACGCCCCGCCCACCGGTCCGTCAGCGGACCGGGCCGACCGACCGGCGACCACGGTCGCCGGGGCGACCGGTAGCCCGTCCGGGCCGCTCGACGAACCGATGCGGACCTTCGCCAACCCGGTCATCCCCGGCTGCCACCCGGATCCGAGCGTGTGCCGGGTCGGCGACGACTACTACCTGGCCTGCTCCAGCTTCGAGTACTTCCCGGGGGTGCCGATCTTCCACAGCCGGGACCTGGTCTCCTGGACCCAGCTCGGCAACGTGCTCGACCGGCCGAGCCAGTTGCGGCTGACGTCCTGCGCACCGTCCTCCGGCGGGGTCTACGCGCCGACCCTGCGGCACCACGACGGTCGGTTCTGGCTGATCACCTCGACCGTCCCGCGCGGCGGGACCCTGCTGGTCACCGCCGAGGATCCGGCGGGGCCCTGGTCGGAACCCGTCCCCCTGCCGGACGTCACCGGCATCGATCCGGACCTGGCCTGGGACGAGGACGGCAACTGCTGGTGCACCACCGCCGGGGTCGACCAGCGGCGGATCGACCCGGTCTCCGGTGCGGTGCTCAGCCCGTCGAAGCGGATCTGGTCCGGCACACCGGGCGCCCAACATCCGGAAGCACCACACCTCTACCGGGTCGGCGACACCTGGTATCTGCTGATCGCCGAGGGCGGCACCGAACGCGGGCACGGCATCTCGGTGGCCCGGGGCCCGGCCCCGGACGGGCCGTTCGAGCCGTGTCCGGCCAACCCCATCCTCAGCCACCGCAGCACCGACCACCCGATCCAGAACACCGGACACGGCGACCTGGTCCGGGCCGGTGACGGCTCGTGGTGGCTGGTCTTCCTCGGGGTACGCCCACGCGGCGGCACCCCCGGCTGGCACGTCCTCGGCCGGGAGACCTTCCTCGCCCCGGTGACCTGGTCCGACGGCTGGCCGGTGGTCGGCCCGGTGACCCCGGTGATGCGCGCTCCGGACCTGCCGCCGGCGCCGGTGCCCGCCGCGCCGGCCCGGGACGACTTCGACACCGGTGGGTTGCACCCACGGTGGATCTCCATCCGGTCCCGACCGCCGGAGGACGTCTCCCTGGTCGAACGCCCCGGCTGGCTGACCCTGCGGGCCCGGGGCGGATCCCTCGACGACCCGGGCGTCACCTTCGTCGGGCGCCGGCAGGACCAGCACGACGTCCGGGTCCGCGCCCTCGTCGACGCCGGGCGGGGCCGGGGCGGACTGGCGGTACGCCTCGACGAGCAGCACCACTACGCGGTCGAGGTGGGCGACGGCGAGGTCTGCGTACGGGCCCGGATCGGGCCACTCGCGCAGCGGCTCGCCGGCCGACCGGTCTCCGGCCCGGTGGTGCTCCGCGTCGAGACGTGGGCGTCCGGCCCCGGCATGGACCACCCCCGGCAGGAGCCGGACGTGGTACGGCTCGGCTTCGAGGCGCCGGACGGCGAGTTCGTCGCGCTCGCCGAACTCGACGGCCGGTATCTGTCCACCGAGGTCGCCGGCGGTTTCACCGGGCGGCTGATCGGCTGTTACGCCGCCGAGGGCACCATCCAGGTCGACTGGTACGACTACCACCTGCTGTCACTTGACCGGCTCGCCCTCGCCGACGACCTCGTCGACGCCTGAGGCCGCCTCGACGGTCCGTTCGAGGGTGTCGACCTCGTACCTGGTGGTCAGGCCGACCGAACGGTAGAGCCGGACCGGCTGGTTCGGGTTGGTGAGGTCCACCCCGAGGCCCGCGTACTCACGTCCCTTGCCGGCGTAGCGGGCGAAGGCGTGTCCGAGCAGGGCGGCGCCCACCCCCCGGCGACGGTACGGCCGCAGCACCGCCAGCGCCTTCACCCAGCCCTCGTTCTGATCGAGGTTCTGGTCGGCGGACCGCAGCGCCCCCGCCGGTTCACCGTCCACGACGGCCAGCAGCCACTCGTCCCAGGAAACGCTCGGCAGCGCCGCCACCCGCGCGCGCCACTGCTCGTAGCTGGTCGGCTGGTGGTCGTCGGTGTCCCGGAACGCGGTGTCCAGGATCCGGTGGAAGGTCCGCAGCTCGGCCTCGTCGGCGGCACGCACCGGACGGATCGTCACCCCGGCCGGCGGGGACGGCGGCACGGCGCTCAGCCCGGCGAGTGACCGGCGCATCCGGGCGTACCGTTTGACAAAGCCGAATCCGGCGGCCCGCAGCGTGGCGATCCACCGCGACTCGGTGGGGACGGCCATGGCGCGGACCGTCGTCCGGTCGGCGCCGGACTCCGCCGCGCGTCGCGCGGACCGGGCGAGTTGGCGGGCCAGCAACGGCCGTTCGGCGGCGACGCCCCGCTCCGGGTGGACGTAGACGGTGACGCTCTCCCGGATGCCGGTGACCGCGTCCTCCAGGTACGACCAGCCGACCACCTTGCCGTCCGGTGCCACCGCGAGCCAGGAGTCCCGGGTCGGGTCCGATCCCGGCGCGGTGAGTGCCTCCCGGACGTCGTCGGCGCTGAAGTCGGGGTGGCCGACCGCCGCGATGTCGCTGGCGTGCACCACGGCGAGGATCGCCGGTACGTCGTCGAGCGTCGGCCGGCGCACCGACCAGCCGGAGGGAAGCCGCATGGCGGCATCCAACCACCGGCGCTGCCGGGACGGCCGCCGATTTTCCGCCCGGTGTCAGCGGGCGAAGGTGCCGACCATGTTGCCGCTGGCCAGTTCCAGCGCGCCGATCGCGGCGTGCACGTCCGGCACCTGCGGCGCGGCGGGCAGCTCCAACGGCTGGTTCACGGCGTAGAGCCGGAAGAAGTAGCGGTGCGGGTCGTCGTTCACCGGTGGATGCGGTCCGCCCCAGCCGGCGGTGCCGAAGCCGTTGACCCAGGCCCGGCCGCCGGGCGGTGTCTCGCCCTCGGCGACGCCACCGGAGTCCGCCTCGATCCCGGTCACCAGCCAGTGCAGGAACGGCGTCCGCCCGGCGTCCCGGTCCTCGACGAGGAGGATCAGTTCGGTGGCCGACTCGGGTACGTCGCCCCACTCCAGCGGTGGCGATATGTTGCCGCCGGCCCGGGAGAACCGGTCCGGCAGCCGGTCGTGGTCGTTGAAGGCGACGCTGCGCAGGTTGATCCCAGCCATGACGTCGTCCCCTCCCCGGTTCGGTGCGTTCGGGTCACGCCGGCCGGTGCCCGTGACGGGCGGCCGGTCCGCACCGCGACCCCTGGTCCGATGGCCTACCCGGGACCGGTCCGGGCAAACCCGTGACCGGCCCGGCGGACCCGGGACGGCGCGACGGCACCGGTGGGCGGGCGGTCAGCCGCGACGCGTACCGCCGAGGTGCCGGCCGAGCATCCGACGTTTGCTGGCGGCCCGCCCGAACAGGTCGTCGAGGAGCAGGGTCAGGCCGGCACCGACCAGCCAGGAGTCCTTCGCCAGCCCGGCGCCCTGCTGCGTGGGCCGCGGATCACCCGGCTCGTGCATGCCCGGGGTCGCCCAGTACAGGCGCAACAGGGCCCCGCCGAACCCGGCCAGGCCCGCGCCGACGAGTGCGCCGGGAACCACCGGCAGCAGCAGCGCGGCGCCGAGAGCGATCTCGGTACCGGCGAGCAGCCGCGCGAACGTCTCCGCCGAGAACCGTCTGACCGGCGGCATCGCGCCGACGGCCATCCCGTGCACGCTCGCCGCCGCCTCGCCCTCCAGGCTCAGCTTCGACAGACCGGAATTCAGGACGTACGCGCCGATCGTGACGCGCAGCGGAAGATGGGACAGGTTCATCTGGCGGCTCCACTCTGCCGTGCCACTGTTCGGCTCGCCTACCCGGAACCGCTGCCGGCACACCCGACGAAGCAGGTGTGCCGGCAGCGCCCGGGTTGGCCGGTGAGCGGGTCACAGGGCCGGCTTCGGGGGTTCCGGGCGTTTACCCCAGCTGCGCAGGGTGTCGGCCAGCGCCATCCCGGCCAGCACCAGGCAGCCGACACCGGCGATCGCCAGGACGGGCAGCAGGAGCATCACCGGTGAGATCACGATCAGGACCAGCGCCGCGACCACCCGGGACGGCGAGACCCTGCCGAAGACCTCGTACTCGAAGCGGGACCGGCCGACCAGGAAGAGCGCGGGCCCACCGAGCAGCAGCCCGACCATCGGCCAACCGGCGTCGTCGAGCGGATCCGCGATCATGAGTTTGAAGGCCGCCGCCTTGATGACAACTCCGGTGACCATCACCAGGTGGGTGTAGGGCGCCACCCGGAAGAACCGTCGGGTCTCGACGACCGACTCGATGGCCAGGGGCAGCACCTCGCCGGCGCGGTGGGTGTAGATCCGCCACAGCAGCACGGTGCTGAGGAACGCCACCAGGAACGCGCCGGAGGAGGCCGGGCCGGCGCGCACCTCGCTGTAGGTGAATCCGCTGACCAGGATCGCGTCACCCAGCGCGATCATGAAGAACTGCTGGTACCGCTCGGCCAGGTGCTCCGCGGTGACCCGGTACTGCGCCTGTGGCAGCGGACCGAGTCCCGGCGTCGGATAACCCAGGCTGAACGCGACGTAGTCGATGGTCAGCGCGCCGGCCCACCAGGCCGCCCGGGCGACCTCCCCGGTCACCAGGCCGCCGATGACCCAGGGCACGGCCGAGACACTGAACCAGAAGAAGATCCGCAGCGCCCGCTTCTGCACCTCCTGGCCGCGCAACGTGGGAATCAGGAACAGCCCGCGACTGAGGTGGATACCGACGTACGCGCACGCGAAGACGATGGCACCCGAACCGAACGCGTGCGGCACGGTCGCCGCCAGCAGCAGGCTGCCCAGCATGGCACTGAGCATCAGCAGTTGGATCGAGACCTGTTGCGGGTCGTAGAGGTCGGTGAGGAACGCGGTGATCGACCAGACCCACCAGAGGGCGGCAAGCAGCACCGCGGTCTGAAGGACCCCGAGCCAGGTCAGGTTCTCCACCAGATGCCGGGAGATCAGAGAGAGCGCGACGACGTAGACCAGGTCGAAGAAGAGTTCGAGCAGGGAGACCCGGCGCGAGCCCTCCGGGTCGCGTTCCAGCGCCGCCTTGGTACTTGCTCTCACCCGGCAAGACTGCGACAGATCGGGCCAGCGGTCCGGCCTTTCGCCCCGTTTGCCGGCCACCGGGCGAGGTCGGCGCGGCGGCCCGACCGTGACGCGGCCGCGCTACGGCACGATCGTGTCGACGTACCCGCCGTCGACCCGGACCGCCGCGCCGGTGGTAGCCGAGGCGAGCGGGGAGGCCAGGTACGTGACCAGGTTCGCGATCTCGTCGGGTTCGATCAGCCGCTGGATCAGCGACTGCGGCCGGTGCAACCGCATGAACTCTCGCTGCGCCTCCGGCCACGGTAGGCTCCGGTCCACCAACTGGTAGACGAAGTCCTCCACGCCGCCGGTGTGGGTGGGGCCGGCGATCACCGCGTTGACCGTGACCCCGGTGCCGGCCGCGGCCTTGGCGAAACCGCGTGAGACGCCGAGCAGTGCCGTCTTGGAGACACCGTAGTGGATCATCTCGGCCGGGATCACCACCGCCGAGTCACTCGCGATGTACTGCACGCGTCCCCAGCCCCGCGCCATCATGCCGGGCAGGTAGGCGCGGGTCAGCCGGACCGCGGCCAGCACGTTGACCTCGTATTGACATCCTCTCCGGCCTGAAGGATGGAGATTCCCTCCACGCTGCGGGTGGACCGCGCGGCGTCCGGGTGGGTTCCCGCTTCCCTGCGCGCCGCCGGCACGGATGCCGGTCTTACGTACGCTCCACGGGCGTTGAGGTCCGCCTGTCCAGCGGCCCTGACGTTCCTGGCGGCGTTGACGTCCCGGTCGTGGGCCGCTCCGCACGGGCAGTCCCACGACCGGACGTTGAGCGCCATCTTCTCGTTGATGCGTCCGCAGTCGGAGCACATGCGGGTGGACGGGAAGAACCTGTCCACCCGGCCGAAGGTGCGCCCGTACCGGGCGGCCTTGTACTCCAACATGGCGGTAAAGGTGGCCCAGCCCGCATCGTGCACGGACTTCGCCAGCCGGGTCCGGCCGAGACCGGTCACGCACAGGTCCTCGACGTACACCGCTTGGTTCTCGCGGATGATCTGCGTCGAGAGCTTGTGCTGCCAGTCGCGCCGGGTGTCGGCCACCCGCACGTGCGCGCGAGCGACCTTCTTGACGGCTTTCCTGCGGTTGGCCGAGCCCTTCTGCTTGCGCGAGAGGGCCTGCTGCAACCGGCGCAGCTTGCGTGCCACACGGCGCAGGAACTTCGGCGCGGCCACCTTCGTGCCGTCGGACATGACCGCGAAGTGCACCCCGACGGCTGGAACCCTGGCCCGGGTCGCGGACGGCGACGAGGATCCCCGCTGCCCGGACTGCGGCGGGATCCTCAAACTCGCCGTGGTGCTGTTCGGCGAGGACCTCGACCCGGCGACGCTCGGGCAGGCGAGCCGGATCGCCGAGGCGGCCCAGCTGTTGCTGGCGGTGGGCAGTTCGCTGACCGTCGAACCGGCCGCGTCACTGTGTCTGGTCGGGGCGATGGCAGGCGCCCGGCTGGTGATCGTCAACCGGGACCCGACGCCGTACGACGGTCTCGCCGACGCGGTGGTCCGGGAACCGATCGGCAGCGTCCTGCCCCGGATCACCGCCGCGTTGACCGGCGGCCACCCCGGGTAGCCGCGCCGCGACGCCGAGCCGGTGGGCGGTTCCGGAGACGATGACCAGGTGCGACGGTCGCGTACGGTGTGCCCGTGATGCCACCCCCACCCCCACCCCCGCCGACGCCGGGCGTCCGTTGGTTCGTCGGTACGGCGTACCGGTTGGCCGCCGGGCACCTGGGTCGGCTGTTCCGGGCGACGGTGCCGGCCCTCGTCCCGGTCTGCCTGGTGGTGCCGGCCCTGTGGACGGTCGCCGGCGGCGACCGGGCCGCGATCGTCGACGGCGTGCCGCTGCTGGATGGCGGCGGCCGGCACCACCTGCCGGCGACCCTCGCCGCGTTGCTGGTCGCGCTGGTCGGCTGGTGTGTCGCGATGGTCGCCGGGCAAGCGGCCCTCGTCGCCGAGCCGCCGGCTCGGCGGATGTGGGGCCGGTGGGGGCGGGCCGGGGCCGGGACGGCCAGCCTGCTGGGTCTGTGCGTGGTACTCGGCGGTGCCGGCCTGGTGGTGGTCGTCGGTCCGCTGCTCCGGATCCTTCCGCCGCGCCTGGCGGTCGTGCTGCTCGGCGCCGCCCTCCTCGCCGGCCTGCTCGCCCTGTGCCGGGTCGCGCTGACGCTGTCCGCGATCGGGCTCGACGGCCTCGGCACGGGGCCGGCGGTCGACCGTGCGCTCGCCGCCAGTCGGGGCCGGCCGTGGCGGACCTCGCTGGGGGTGCTGGTCGGCGCCGGTCTGCTGCCGGTCCTGGCCCTGGTCGGCACCGCCGCCCTGGCCGACGCCGTGACCGGCGGTCTGGCCGCCGTCGCGGCCACCCCGGTCGCCGCCGGTCTGCCCGCCCTGCTGTACACCCTCGTCCTGGCCGTCGTCATGCCGGTCCAGGCTGCCACCCTCGCGGTGGGATATCTCGGCCCGGAGCGGATCGAGCTGGTCCGGCACACCGCCGTGCCGTCGGCGTCCGAGTCGGCCGGCCGGTCCACCCACCGCCTCGGCCGGCTCGGGCTCGTCGTCGCGCTGCTGGCCCCGGCCGGGCTGGCGGTGGTGGTCACGGTGGTGAACCCGTATCAGGTACCGGCCGTCCGAACCGGTCACCTGGCACCGCCGGGGCTGCTGCTCGCGGTCGGCCTGCCCACCGGCGCCCCACCCGTGCTGGTCGACAGCGCCGGCATCGTCGACTGCGCCGACGCCGGCTGCCACTCGGCACGGACCCACACCGACAGTACGGTCATGGCGGCCGGCGGGGTCCGGGCGGCGACCGTCACCCCCGACGGCACGGTCTGGTACGCCACCGCCGACCCCGGCCGGGGACCGTCGGCCGACACCCGACTGCGGTTGTTCCGGTGTACCCGCACGGGCCGCTGCGACGAGTCACCGTCGTCGTACGCCTGGCCCGGCGCCGGACCGCAACCGGCGCACCTGGCGGTGGCCGTCGGGCCGACCGGCGCACCGACGGTCGCCGCGATCCTTGACGGCGGTGCCGGGCAGGACGAACTCGCCGGGTACCCGTGTGCCGACGCCGGTTGCGGCAGCCGGGCGGAGGTGCTGTTCGGCCGGGTACCCGGCGGCGACCGGATTGTCGTCCCCACCGACGGTCCGAGGTTCCGCCCGCCGCTGGTGCTCAGCGTCGACACCGCCGGACGTCCGGTCGTCGGTTACCGGGCTCCGGACGGCGGCACCTGGCTCGGCACCTGCGAGTCGCCGCGCTGCGGCGAACCCCGGTCGCGTCAACTGGCCCCCGGGGGCCTCCTCGACGACCTGCCGGTCCCGGCCGGGCCGGGCGTCGACCGCAGCGGATCCGCCACAGTCCCCGGCGTCCCTGGCACACCCGGCGGGGTCGGGGTGGCCGTCGCCCCGGACGGGGCTCCGGTGCTGCTGGACGAGACGCGGGGAACTCCACGGCTGTGGCGGTGCGCCGAGCCGCGCTGTGCCGAGGACCGCCTGTGGCCCGCCCCGGTTTCCGGCTGGCCGGGCCTCGTGGTCACGACCGACGGCCGGGCGCTGATCGGGCCGGTCGCGGATCCGACGGAGCGGTCCGCCGGCGAGATACGGTTCGGCCCGGCCACGGTACGGGTCGGCCCGGCGGCGCCGGACCCACCCGGCCGGATGGTCTTCTGGGTCTGCCCGCTCGACGACTGCGCGAACGGCCGCCTGGTACGGCTGCACCGGGCGACGCCCGCCGGCCCGGTCGCGTTGGCCAGTTCGGCGGACGGTCGACTGCTCCTGGTCCAGGCCGACGGGACCGGCTACCAGGTGGCGTCGCTGCGGCTACCGGACTGAGCGCCGGTGCCGGGGTCGGCAGCGGGTGCCGGACCGGGCGACCGGCCCGGACACGTCGACCCGGCACCGGCGTGCCTCCGCGGTGCCCGGCCCGTCACCCGGCGTCCTGACCGGGCCGTCGTCACTGGTACGCCTTGAGTACGACGGTCCGGATATGACCGTTCGGCTCAGCTGATCGACCGCCCGGCGATCAACCCGGTTCTGAAGATCACTTAGCCGGTTCGGGGGCGACTAGGTTCCGGCGACAAGCCACTGAATCCGGCGGAACCGACGATGCGCCCCCCGCCACCCCGGCGAGCGCCGCCGCACCGTTGCACCCGCCTCACCCCCAAAGCGAGGTGCGACCGTGCCACTGCTGTCCGCACTCGACCACCAGCACACCGTCGCCCGCCCGGGATACAGCCGCTGGCTGATCCCGCCGGCGGCGCTCTCGGTACACCTGTGCATCGGTCAGGCGTATGCCACAAGCGTCTACAAGAACTCCCTGATCAGCCACTTCGACACCAGTCAGACCGCGATCGGGGTGGTGTTCAGCATCGCGATCGTGATGCTCGGACTCTCCGCCGCGCTCGGTGGCACCTGGGTCGAGGCCCACGGCCCGCGCAAGGCGATGTTCGTCTCCGCCTGCTTCTGGGCCACCGGCTTCCTGGTCGGTGCCCTCGGCATCGCGACCCGTCAACTCTGGCTGGTCTACCTCGGGTACGGCTTCCTCGGCGGCATCGGTCTCGGCATCGGCTACATCTCCCCGGTCTCCACCCTGATCAAGTGGTTCCCGGACCGTCCCGGCCTCGCCACCGGGCTCGCCATCATGGGCTTCGGCGGCGGCGCGATGTTGGCCAGTCCGCTGTCCCGGCAACTGCTGTCGCTGTACGACCCCGACTACGACCCGGCCAACGCCGCCTCGGTCGCCTCCGGGGGCGCCCTGGTCGGGCTCTTCGTCACGCTCGGTCTCGGCTACTTCGCGATCATGATGTTCGGTGTGGTCAACGTCCGGGTACCGGCACCCGGCTGGCGACCGGCCGGCTTCGACCCGGCGAGCGTGGCGGCCCGGCCGCTGGTGACCACGGCCAGTGTCTCGGCCTCGAACGCGATCCGGACCCGTACCTTCTGGCTGCTCTGGATCGTGCTGTTCTGCAACGTCACCGCCGGCATCGGGATCCTCGAACAGGCCAGCCCGATGATCCAGGACTTCTTCCGCGACGGCGGGACCTCCACGGTCAGCATCGCCGCGGCCGGCGGCTTCGTCGGACTGCTGTCGCTGTTCAACATGGCCGGTCGGTTCGTCTGGTCGTCGACGTCGGACGTGATCGGCCGCAAGCCCATCTACGTGGTGTACCTCGGGGTGGGCATGGTGCTCTACACCCTGCTCGCCCTGGTCGGCTCCACCGCCACCGCCCTGTTCGTCCTGCTCGCCTGCGTCATCCTGTCCTTCTACGGCGGCGGTTTCGCCACCGTCCCCGCCTATCTACGGGACATGTTCGGCACCTTCCAGGTCGGCGCCATCCACGGCCGGCTGCTGACCGCGTGGTCCGCCGCCGGGATCGCCGGCCCCCTGATCATCAACGGCTTCCTCGACGCCCAGGGCCGGCCCGGCACCCTCACCGCCGACGCGTACCGGCCGGCGCTGTTCACCATGGTCGGCGTACTGGCCGTCGGTTTCGTGGCCAACCTGCTGGTCCGACCGGTCCCGGAACGCTTCCACGAGCCGGTCGCCCCGGACCCCGCCGCGCCGGCCGGCGACCCCGACATCGAGAGGAGCACCACCCGATGAGCCCTGACCCGTCCGGCCAGACCGGTCGACTCTGGATCTCCTGGCTACTGGTCGCGATTCTGCTCGGCTACGGCGTGGTACAGACGGTCATCACCGCGGCGAAGCTCTTCACCGGCTGACGCCAGATCCCACCCCGGGACAACCACCGCCACCGATCGTGAAACATAATCGGCACTGACTCATCCGTCTGACCGGTTTCCACGTACTTGAGGTGGGTCGGGCCGCGGTACGACAGCGGCCCGACAGACCGGCCGACGTGGTCCGGTCGGGTCGAGCGGCACGGTCGCCCGTCGACGACGACACGGCCGGCCAGGGTGAGCCGTGACGTGGGCGCCGAGGTGGAAGATCGAGGAGCGGATGGCCGGGACGAGACAGCTTCAGCGAGCCAGCATCCCGAAGAGCTTCACCAGCCGGGCTACCGCGCCCCGCCCGAGGTCGGCGGTCGCGCTGCTGGTCGTCTCCGCGCTGACCGCCGTCTGGGCGGCGGCGATGCTGAGCCCGTTCGGCAACATCATCGACGCGTACATGTTCGTTTTTGTCGTCTTCTTCGCCGGACCGGTCACCCTGGTCTCGCTGAGTCTGACGGTGATGGTCGGGCTGGTCGCGACCGACCGGATCGTGCTGCTGATCCGGCACCGGGTGCTGCTGCAGTCGGCGCACCGGGCGCTCGGCATCATCGCGGTCATCGGGCTGGTGCTGCACGTCCTGACCAAGATTTCCGCCGGTCACGTCAGCGCGTCCAACGCGTTCCTGCCGTTTGTCGGGGGTGCGAACGTCTACGTCGGACTGGGCACCGTCGCCGGGCTGATGATGGTGGGTGTGCTCTGGACCGGCCTGATCCGGGCCCGGTTCGCCGGAATCGGCAAGCCGTGGATGTGGCGGGCCCTGCACAGCGTGGCGTACGCCGCCTGGCCGATCGCCCTGGTGCACGGCCTGGAGGCCGGCCGGACGGCGGCCACCTGGGTCACCGCCAGCTACCTGCTCTGCGTGGCCATGGTGGTTGTCCTCCTGCTGCTGCGGCTCTCGGTCAGCCTCGGGCGCAAGCGTGAGGCCTCCCAGACCACCGGGTCGATGGCACCGGTCGGCCGGCCGGCGAAGCCGGCTGCCGGGGGCCGGGCCGGTACGGCGGCGCCGGCCCGTCGCCGGACCGCCGACGAGATCCGGGCCAGCCGACAGAACGCGGCCGACCGGGACGGCCGGCGCGGTGGTTCGGCGGACCGGGGGAACCGACGCTCCGGTACCGCGGACCGTGACGACCTGCGGGACACCGGCGCCGGACGGTGGAGCGAGCGGACCGCCTCCGCCGAACGGGACGACCGGCGCGGCGGCGCGGCCGACCGGGAGCCCCAGGCTGACCGGGAGCCGTCGGCCGGCCGGCGCCGCCGCAGCCTCGACGACCTGCGCGGGGACGGCACGGAGCCGGGTATCAACTCCTGGGCCCGGGCCGGCGAGTTCGACACCACGGACTCGTCGCGCCGTGGCGCCGACCGGTTTACCGTGCCGGAGGTGCCGCTGGACCGGGAGGCGCTCGCCGGACCGGGTCGTCGGGACACCGCCGCCGAGCCGGAACTGCCCTGGGACAGCCCGCGCCGTTGGACCGGCGACGACGCCGACGAGCCCTGGGACCGGCCCGGACGCGGATCCGACAACGCCGCGGACCGGCCGGCGCGGGGCATCGGCGACTCCCGCTACCGTCGGCTGTCCTCTGACGACGAACCGCCGCGCAGCAGCCGGCACGACACCGGGGCGATGGCGGCGGTCGACCTGACCGGGACCGACCCGGGCGGGACCGGACGGCGACCCTGGCGGGACCCGGACGACGAGGCGCCGACGAGCGGGGCGCCACGGGCCGGCCGCCGGCGGCGGGACCCGGACGACGAACCGGGCGAGGAGCGCGGCGGACGGCACAGCCGGGGACGCGACGAGACCGACGCCGAGGAGAGCACCCTCGGCTGGGGCCGGGCCGCCCGGTACGAACCCAACCTGGTGGCCCGGCGCGACGAGGACGACGAGGAACTCGACACCCCGACGCTGGTCAACCTCGCCGCCCGGCGGGCCCGCCGGGGCAGCGCCGCGACCAGCCGATCCTCCCGACGTCGCAAGTCCGACGAGGCGGCCGAGGAAGGGGCGTACTGGACCAGCCTGAAGGGTGACGCCCGCTGAGCGCGGGTCGCATCCGCGAGCCCTCCCGTAACGAACCGAAGGTGTGACGAGATGAGTTTGACCGCCGTACCCCCGGTCGCCTGCTTCGGCGAGCCCCGGCTGACCGCCGGATTCGACGAGTTCGGTCGGCTGGACCTCACCGCCCACGAGATGGTGCACGGCGCGGTGAACCCCCTCTCCGCGAAGGGTCTGATCCGGCTGGTCGAGGGCATCGAACTCAAGGGCAAGGGCGGTGCCGGTTTCCCGTTCGGACGCAAGGTCAAGGCGGTACTGGAGTCCGCGGACCGGCAGGACCTGCCCACCGTCGTGGTGGTGAACGCGACCGAGGGTGAGCCGGGGGCCTGGAAGGACAAGGCGCTGCTCACCCGCGCGCCGCACCTGATCCTGGACGGTGCCGCGATCGCCGCGTACGCGTTGGACGCCGACGAGATCGTGATCGGTGTCGCGGACGACGGCATCGGCGAGGCCTCGCTGACCGCCGCGCTGGCCGAGCGCCGGATGCCGGTCCGGACCGGGATCGTCACCGTGCCGCACCGGTTCATCTCCGGTGAGGGCGGTGCGCTGGTACGCGGGATCAACGGCGAGGCGCACATCCCGCCCGGACGCAAGCAGCGGGCCAGCGAGACCGGGGTGGGCGGGCTGCCGACCCTGCTCTCCAACGCGGAGACGTACGCCCAGCTCGCGGTGGCGGCGCGCCTCGGACCGTACGAGTACGGCACGGTCGGCACCCCGGACGAGCCCGGCACCGTGTTGCTCACCGTGACCGGGGCCGCCGGCCGTCCGGCGGTGGTGGAGTGCCCGACCGGAATCCCGCTGCGCGACGTGCTGGAACTCTGCGAGGCGCCGGAGGGGCCGGGGGTGCTGACCGGCGGCTACCACGGCAACTGGATGACGGCGGAGGCGGCGGCCACCGCCGAGGTCTCCCGGGCCGGTTTCAGCAAGGCCGGCGGCAGCCTCGGCGCCGGGATCATCATGCCGATCGGCAACGACGTCTGCCCGCTCGGCGAGGCCGCCCAGGTGGTGCAGTACCTCGCCGGTGAGTCGGCCGGCCAGTGTGGACCGTGCCGGCTCGGCCTGCCGGACCTGGCCCGGACGATGGACCAGATCGTCGGCGGCAGCGCCTCGGCCGAGGCGGTCCGGGCCGCGGCCAGCGCGGTCCGCGGTCGGGGCGCCTGCAGCCACCCGGACGGTACGTCCCGGTTCGCCACCTCGGCCCTGGAGGTCTTCCTCGAGGATCTGGAGGCGCACGCCACCCGGGGCGGCTGTGGCAAGCGGGTCAAGGGGGTGCTGGGTCTGCCGTCCGCCCCCGACAACCCGACGTCGAAGCTGGTGGTGGACTGGTCCCGCTGTGACGGGCACGGGCTCTGCGCCCACGTCGCGCCGGAGTTCATCCGGCTCGACGCGAACGGTTTCCCGGCGTTCCCCTCCTCCCCGGTGCCGACCTGGCTGGAGTCGGGTGCCCGCAAGGCGGTCCGGATGTGTCCGGAGCTGGCGCTGCGGCTGCTCCCGGTGGAGTGACCGGCCGCCCGGACGAGCCGCTCGACGGCGGACGCGGTCGCCGGCGACGTCGGTGCCGACGCCATCGCGCGGCGCGGTCCGTCCTCGATGGTGGGCGGGCGGTCGCCCCGGGCGGCTCAGCCCGCCCGTCGGGCCCGGACCGCGAACATGGTCGGGGTCGGACGGCCGCCCTCGGCGAACCGGTCGGGTACCAGCCCGACGTCGAGGAGTCCGTGCAGCAGTTCGGGCAGTGGCCGGTGCTCGGCGCCGACCTTGTCGCGGATGCCCTGGTCGGTCCAGGACTCCGTGCTCCAGCCGCGGTCGAGGTAGCCCGGCCGGATGACCACCGCGGCCGGGTCGGCCCGGTCGGCGAACGCACCGCAGAAGCACGGATGTACTCCGATGTGGACGAACACGCCGCCGGGGACGAGGACCCGGGCCACCTCGCTCAGCACCGTCGGATAGTCCGGCATGTCGGTGTGCACCATCACCGCGACGACCGCCGGGAACGACCCGTCGGGGAACGGCAGGCCAGCGGCGTCGGCCCGGACGACCGGCAGCCGACCGGTCGCGTGCCGAAGCATGCCGGCGGAGATGTCGACCCCGAACGGGGTACGGCCGAGCGCGCGGACGGATGCGGCGTACACACCGGTGCCGCAGCCGATCTCCAGACACCGGCCGTCGCCGGGCCCGAGCAGCCGACGCAGGGTGGGGACGATCTCCAGCGGATCACCGGCCGCCGCCTGGCGGTCGAGGAACTCGTTCGCGTACCAGTCCGCGATCTCGTCGTACGCCGCTCGCATCTGGTCCTCCCGTGGTTCACGATTCCGATCCCCCATTCACCCACGGTGGAACACCGGCGGCCGGCCCGTTCGCGCAGGGCGCAGCGGCCGCCGGTGCCGACGGCGGTCAGGTCGATTCGGGCAGCAGGACGTCGAGGAAGGCGTTGCTGAAGAGTCGGTGCGGGTCGTACCGGTCGAGGGTGTCCAGGGCCCACTCCCAGGTCGGGTCGGGCCCCTGGCGGTAGGAGTCGGGGACGGTCCCGGTCAGCATCGTCGGGTCCGCCCAGGCCGCCCCGTCGGTGTAGCCCCAGCCCTTCGACCACTCCGCCCGACAGAAGGCGTACGACCCGGTGTAGGTGGTGAAGAAGAAGTCCTCCATCTCCCGGTAGAAGGCGTGCAGCCGCGGCGCGGTGGGGAAGCTGAGCACGTCGAACCAGACGACGGTGTCCCACTCGGGATGGTCCGGTCGGGGCCGGACCGCGGAGAGCGCCGGCGGCCGTGCCCCGGGGACGCCGGCGTCCTCGGCCCGGTCCACCCCCGCGACCCGGATCTCCACCTGTCCGGTGACCGGGTACTCGCCCCGGGCCTGGTACGCGGCGAGCTGCCGCTGGTAGAACTGGGCGAACTCGCTGACCACCCGCTGCAGCGACGCCCGGGTGGTGTGCACGGCGTAACCGTTGGCGTGCTCCCGCAGGGTGGTCGGCTTCACGTAGAGCAGCAGGTTCTTCGACGGCCCCCACAGGTCGTGGCCGAGCGTGGCGGTCAGCCCGGTGACGGCGGTGGTGTACTGCAGTTGGCCGAACGTCGGCGCCAGCCACCAGGCCCCGCCGATCAGCTGCTCGGCCAGTTCGGCGACCGGCCGCGGCACGTTGTCGGAGAAGGGGTAGTTGTACGGCGTCGCCACCGGCCGGGAGGTGAGCGGCCGGGTCGGGGCGACGCTCCAGACCTTCAGCCAGGGGTGCTCGGTGAAGGCGAACCAGATCGCCTCGACTCGTCCGGCGGCCGCGACGAAGCTGGCCAGGGTACGACGGGCTCCGCTGCCCGGCGGGGCGAACAGTTCGCTGGCCGGGATGTCGACGCTGCTGACGCAGCGCAGGTTCTGGTTCGCCCCGACCCGCAGCGTCACCTCGGTGACGAGGGCCCGGCCGAGATGGGTCAGGAAGGCCGCGCAGTCCGGCTCGGCGCGGTCGAAGGTCCGCAGTACGTAGCCGCCGGCCGAGGCGTCCCAGACCACGGCGGTGAGGGAGAGGATGAGGTTGCTCAGCGAGCCGTAGCCGTGGCCGGGCGCCCGGGTCTCGCCGTCGGCCGGCACCGAGGTGCCGTGCCCGTTGATCGCGAGCACCCCGCCGAGGCTCAGTTCGCCCGGCGCGGGGGTGTTGGTCACCCCGAGTCCGTGCTCCTCGCAGTAGCCGAGGAACGCCTCCATGGTGACGCCGGTCTGCGCCCGGACCGCCGCCGCGCCCGGTGTGGTGGAGAGCACCGTCATCGCGGTGAGGTGGCGGGTGGTGTCGACCAGGAGGGTGCGGTCGATGTCCGGGTCGCCGTTCGGCACGGTCAACGGTGACCAGGTGTGCCGGTAGCCGCGGGCGCGTACCGTCCAGCCGTTCCGGTAGGCCCAGTTGGCCACGGTGACCAGGTCGGCGGGCGACCGCGGTACGCAGGTCCAGGCCCCGGTCACCTGGATCTCGCCGGCCCAGTTGCGGTAGACCTCGCGGTGGACCGGGATGTCGGCCGGGAAGCCCGGCGGTGACGCGGATTCGGTCGACAGCCGCAGTGCGCCAATCGCGGTGGCGGCGGATGCCTCCAGGAAACCCCGGCGGGTGAGAGCCATCGTGTCCCTCTCTGCTCGGCGACGATCGATGCGAGGTTGATCGATCAACAAAAATGATCGACGCCTTACCCCGCGCCGCCGAGGTCCGAATCCGGCCCGCCGGCCGTTTGGAAGCCGCTGCGCAAACCGACAACGCCGGCACACCGCCGTCAACCCGGCGACGCCGTCCGGCCGTCGGCCTGGGCGCGCCGTCCCCCGCCCCGGGCCGGAGACCGGGTACGGCGGGTATGTTGCCCGGGTGACGGAGCAGTCAATCCCCCCGGTGGTCGACATCTACACCGACGGCGCCTGCAGTGGCAATCCCGGCCCGGGCGGGTGGGGCGCGGTGCTGCGGTACGGCACCCGGGAGAAGGAGATCCACGGCGGCGAGCCGACAGCCACCACCAACAACCGGATGGAGATGATGGCGGCGATCCAGGCGTTGGAGAGCCTCACCCGCCCGGTGACGGTACGCCTGCACACCGACAGCACCTACCTGCGGGACGGCATCACCCGGTGGCTGCCGAACTGGAAACGCAACGGCTGGCGGACCGCGGCGAAGCAGCCGGTGAAGAACGCCGACCTGTGGCAGCGACTCGAGGCAGCGGCCGGCCGGCACGACGTGCGCTGGCACTGGGTGAAGGGACACGCCGGGCATCCGGAGAACGAGCGCGCGGACCGGCTCGCCGTACGTGGCCTACGGGAGGCCTCCCCCGGCACCGGCGGCCGGGTCGGCGCGCAGCGGGGCTCCGGCAGTGCCGGCTCCCGCACGGGGTGACCGGGGCACGGGCCGACGCGCCACCGGGACCGCCCGATCCGCCGGAGCCGCCGCCCGTCCCAGCAGGGCCGCCCGATCCGCCGGAGCCGCCGGACGGGCGGGCGCTGTGGCGCGGACGGGACTTTCCACTCTTCCTCTCCGGGCAGACCCTCGCCGCGCTCGGGAACTCGTTCTCGCTGATCGCCGTACCGCTGCTGGTGTTGCACGCGACCGGCTCGGTCGCCCAGATGGGGCTGCTGACCGGTCTGGGTGGCGCCGCGTCGGTGCTCGCCGGCATGCTCGCCGGGTTCCTGGTCGACCGGGTCGACCGGAGGCGGCTGCTGATCGGTTGCGACCTCGCCCGCGCGCTCGGCTACGGGCTGATCCCGCTGGTCTGGCTCTGGTCGCCGCAGGTCTGGCTGCTCTACCTGGTGGCGCCGGTCGGGGCGGCGGTCGGCATGCTCTTCCAGGTCGGCTACGTCAGCGCCGTGCCGGCGCTGGTCGCCCCGGGGCAGATCACCCGGGCGAACGGCCACCTCTACGCGAGCTACGCCGCGGCCGGCATCGCCGGACCGCTCCTGGCCGGGGCGCTCTCCGCGGCGATCGGCCCGGCCGCCGCGATCGCGGTCAACGCCGGCACCTTCGGCTGCTCGGCGCTGGGGCTCCGCTTCGTGCGGTTCCGGCCCCCCGCCGCCCGGCCGGTCGGTCCGGAGCACCGGGTGGACGCCGGCCGGACGTCACCGGACACCGGTGCGGCAGACCCCACCGAGCGGGCCGCCCGGTGGTCGGATCTGCTGGTCGGGGTCCGGTTCCTCTGGCGCCATCCGACGCTGCGGGCGCTGACCGTGGCGCTGTCGTTCCTGACCTTCCTGACCATCGGTCTGACCGACGTCTTCATCTACCACGTGAAGCACGACCTGGGCCGCACCGACGCGGCGGTCGGCGCCGTCTTCGCCGGAGCGGCCGGCGGCACCGTCGTCGCGGCGCTGCTGGTCGCCCGAATCCGCCGCCGGCTCGGTTTCGGGGTCTGCTGGATCGGCGCGTACGCGATGGCCGGGCTGGCTGTCGCCGGGGTGGGTCTGACCGGCACCGTCCCGGCTCTGGCGGCGCTGGTCACCGTGTACACGTTCGGCACCGCGACCGCCGGCATCTGTTCGGTGTCGCTGCGTCAGCAGGTCACCCCGGAGCGGCTGCTCGGCCGGGTGACCTCCGCGTTCTGGACCCTGCACTCGGCGCTGGGCCCGCTCGGCGCCGCCGTGCTCACCGCCGCGGTGGCCCGCTACGGTACGACCCCGGTCTGCCTCGTCGCCGGTCTGCTCTGCCTGGGCATCGCCACCGCCACCACGCTGACCCCGATCCGGCAGTCCCGCCCCGAACTCGTCGCAGTCCGGGGCGGGACCTGACCAGCGGCGTCCCGCCCCGGACCCGTCGCGGTCCGGGGCGGGTTCGGGGCGGTCAGCTGGCCGTGCAGGTCGGGGTCATGCCGCTGCCGGTGCCGGTGCCCTGGAAACCGAACTCGGTGGACTGTCCGGCGGCGATCCGGCCGTTGTAGCTCACGTTGGTGAACGTGACCGCGCCGCTGTCACCACTGCGTTGGGTGTTCCAGGCGTTGGTGACCGTGGCACCGGACGGCAGGGTCATCCCCACCGACCAGCCGTTCGTGCCGGACGAGCCGGCGGTCACCCGTACCGTGGCGACGAAGCCGCCGTTCCACTGGTTCAGCGAGACGGTGGCCGAGCAGCCGCCCGGTCCCTGCGTCGGCGGCGTGGTGGGCGGGTTCGTCGGCCCGCTCGTCGGCGGCGTGGTGGGCGGGTTGGTGGGTGGCGTGGTGGGCGGGTTGGTCGGCGGCGTGGTCGGCGGGTTCGTCGGGTTGACGCCGACCGGCGGGAACCGCAGCACCCGGTCGTCGGTGGTGGCCGGCGTACCCCGGCCGTCCCGGTTACTGGTCGTCACCCAGAGCGAGCCGTCGGGCGCCCGCTCGACCGTACGGAGCCGGCCGTAGGTGTTGACCAGTTGGGCGACCGGGGCGCCGGCGCCGCCGTTGCCGGTCAGCGGCACCGTCCAGAGCCGGGCTCCCCGCAGCGCGGCGACGAACAGGACGTTGCCGTCGATGGTGGCGCCGCTCGGCGACGCCTCGGCCGTCGTCCACGTGACGATCGGGTCCCGGAAGCGTGGATCGTTGCCTCGGCCCTCCACGGTCGGCCAGCCGTAGTTGCCACCGGGCACGATCTGGTTGACCTCGTCCCAGGTGTTCTGCCCGAACTCGCTGGCGTAGAGCCTGCCCTGGGCGTCCCAGGCGAGCCCCTGGACGTTGCGGTGGCCGAGGCTGTAGACCAGCGAGCCGGCCGTCGGGTTGTCGGCGGGTACACCGCCGTCCGGTCGCATCCGCAGGATCTTGCCGTTGCGGCTCTGCGGGTTCTGCGAGTTGGCGGTCTGGCCGGCGTCACCGACCCCGGCGTAGAGCATGCCGTCCGGGCCGAAGGCGATCCGGCCGCCGTCGTGGAAGTTCGCCCGGGCCAGTCCGGTGAGGATCGGCGTCTGGGTCTGCGGCGTGTCGAGCCGGAACCGGACGATCCGGTTGTCGCTGCTCGAGGTGAAGTACGCGTAGACGTAGTTGTCCTGGGCGAACGTCGGCGAGACGGCCAACCCCAGCAATCCGGCCTCACCACCGGCCGAGACGCCGGAGATGGTGGTGACCTGCTGCGGACTCTGTCCGGGCCGCAGCCGCAGCACCCGGGCGCTGTTGCGTTCGGCGACCAGCGCGCTGCCGTCGGGCAGGAAGGCGAGACCCCAGGGGGTGTTCAGGTTGGTGGCGACGGTCTCCGGACGACTGAAGTCGAATTCACCGGCGGCCGACACCGACACGTCGCCGGCCTGGGGCGCGGTCGCGGCGACCGCGAGGCCGCCCCCGCTCAACCCGATGACCAGGGCCGCTCCCGCGACGAGAAGGCGGCTCCGCATGCCACACCTCCAGACCGGTCAGCCCGGTCCGCCGGCGCCGACCATCACCGATAGAAAGATAGACATGAATGTATCACGGATATGACGAGTGGTCCCCTCCACCGAGGGCGGGCGGGCCGGTCCCCGCCCGGCCGACCCGCCCGCGTCCTCGGCGGTCCCCCGCCCGTCTCTCCGCCCGGCATCCGGGCCCGGTGGCCGAGCACGACCGCTCCCCCCACCGCGGGGCGTGTTCAGACCAACGCGACCGAGATGATGATCACTCTCGGCGGGTCGCACCGGCGGGATACGGTGCTGTTCCCCGGCCCTGGCATGCCCCACCGTCCCTTCGGGTCACCCCGGGCAGACATCTCCCACCAGGGGCCGGCGAACCGTCACCCCTGGACGGAACCGAACCACCCGCAAGTTTTCGGCGCCGGTCCGATAATTCATCGTGATGCGGCGCACGCTACGACTCGACGACAGAACGGTCAATACCTATGTCTCGAGGAAACTTGCGAGCTACTTTCGGTCGCACTACCCTCTCGACGCGGGCCGGACTTTCCGGAAACATGTCGGAAGTACGCGCGCGAGACCACCACACCAGTCACACCGACGTGCGCCGGCTCTGGAACAGGCCCAGCAACAAGCGACAGGAGGCTGCTCGTGAGCAGCAACCGCAACGCCGCCGATACCCGTCGGACACCCAACGAGGTCGGTCGGCTCGAGGTCACCACGGCACCGGACGGGCGTCCCCATGATGGACAGCTCACCGTCGCCGCGCCCATCCCGGCAGACGGCTCCCCAGCTGTGCACGTCCCGGCGGTCCCACCCCCGCCGACCGGGATGCCGGCCGCCGCGCCGCTGGCCGACCCCCCGCCGGTCTGGCAGGACCCGGGCCTGCCGGTCGACCGGCGGGTCGAGGACCTGCTCGCCCGACTCTCGCTGGAGGAGAAGGTAGCGCAGCTGTACGGCGTCTGGGTCGGCGGCAACTCGACCGGCGACGACCTGGCCCCGCACCAGCACGAGATGGTCAACGAGGCGCCCGACTGGCGCGACCTCATCGGCGCCGGCCTCGGACAGCTCACCCGGGCGTTCGGCACCGCGCCGGTGGATCCCGTCGACGGCGCCCGGGCGCTGGCCCGGATGCAGGAGGAGATCACCGCCGCCAACCGGTTCGGCATCCCCGCGGTCGCCCACGAGGAGTGCCTCACCGGGTTCATGACGTGGAAGGCGACCGTCTACCCCACCCCGCTCGCCTGGGGCGCCACGTTCGACCCCGCACTCGTCGAACGGATGGCGGCCCAGATCGGTACGTCGATGCGCCGGGTCGGCGTACACCAGGGGCTGGCGCCGGTGCTCGACGTGATCCGGGATCCCCGCTGGGGACGGACCGAGGAGTCGATCGGCGAGGACCCGTACCTGGTGGCCACCATCGGCACCGCGTACGTCCGCGGCCTGCAGTCGACCGGGGTGATCGCCACGCTCAAGCACTTCGTCGGATACTCCGCGTCCCGCGCCGGTCGCAACTTCGCACCGGTCGCGGTCGGCCCCCGGGAACTCGCCGACGTGCTGCTGCCCCCGTTCGAGATGGCGCTGCGGGACGGCGGCGCCGGCTCCGTGATGCACGCGTACACCGAGATCGACGGGGTTCCGCCGGCGGCCGACCCGGAACTGCTGACCCGACTGCTCCGGGACGACCTGGGCTTCACCGGCACGGTCGTCGCCGACTACTTCGGCATCAGCTTCCTGCAGCGGCTGCACAGCGTCGCCGCCGACCTCGCCGAGGCCGGCGCGCTCGCCCTCGCCGCCGGGGTCGACGTCGAACTGCCCGCCGCGCACTGCTACGGCGCCCCGCTGGTCGCCGCGGTCCGCGCCGGCACGGTTCCCGAGGCCCTGGTCGACCGGGCCGCGGCCCGGGTGCTCCGACAGAAGTGTGAACTCGGCCTGCTCGACGCCGACTGGTCGCCGCTGCCGGCCGCGCTGACCACCGCCGAGCGGGTCAACGGCGGCGGCCCCGCCGCCGTTGACTCCGGCATCGACCTCGACCCGCCGAGCCACCGGGCGCTGGCCCGGGAACTGGCCGAGGAGTCGGTGGTGCTGCTGGCCAACTCCGGCACGCTGCCCCTGCGACCGGAAGCCCGGATCGCCCTGGTCGGGCCACTGGCCGACAGCGTCACCGGCATGCTCGGCTGCTACACGTTCCCGAGCCACGTGGGCAGCCAGCACCCGGAGTTGCCGGACGGGGTCGAGATCCCGACGCTGCTGGCGGCGCTCCGCGACGAACTGCCGGACACCCCGATCAGGCACGCGTTCGGCGCGCCGATCGAGGGCACCGGGGTGGCCGACGACCTCGCCGCGGCGGTCGCGGCGGCCCGGGACGCCGACGTCTGTGTCGCGGTCCTCGGCGACCGGGCCGGTCTGTTCGGCAACGGCACCTCGGGCGAGGGCTCGGACGCCGCCGAGCTGCAACTGCCCGGGGCGCAGGCGGACCTGCTGGAGGCGCTGCTCGACACGGGTACCCCGGTGGTACTGGTCCTGCTGGCTGGCCGGCCGTACGCGCTCGGCGGGTGGGCGGACCGGCTGGCCGCGATCGTCCAGGCCTTCTTCCCCGGCGAGGAGGGCGGCCCGGCGGTCGCCCGGGTACTCAGCGGCCGGGTCGCGCCCTCCGGTCGGCTGCCGGTGAGTGTGCCGCACGGCCCGGCCGGACAGCCGGCCACCTACCTGACCCCGGCGCTGGGTCGGCGTACCGAGGTCAGCAGTGTGGACCCGACGCCGCTCTTCCCGTTCGGGCACGGACTGTCGTACACCGAGTTCGTCTGGCCCGAGGTCCGGGTGGACGGTGCGGTGCCGACGGCCGACCACCCGGTCGAGGTACCGACCGACGGTACGGTCACCGTCTCGGTCACCGTGTGCAACACCGGCGACCGCGACGGCACCGAGGTGGTCCAGCTCTACCTGCACGACCCGGTCGCCCAGGTGACCCGACCGGTGGTCCGGCTGATCGGGTACGCCCGGGTCCCCCTCGCCCCCGGCCAGACCCGCCGGGTCGACTTCGCGGTACACGCCGATCTCACCTCGTTCACCGGCCGGCATGGTCACCGGGTCGTCGAACCGGGTGACCTGGAGTTCCGCCTCTCCGCCTCCAGCGACGACCACCGGCACACCGTCGGGGTCCGGCTGGTCGGCCCGGAGCGCCGGGTGGGCCTGGAGCGGCGGCTCGCCCCCGGGGTGACGCTGCGGTAACCCCGGTCCGGTGGTGCCGGCGACGGGTCCGGCACCACCGACGGCGGGACGGATCGGGTCTGCCGGGGGCGACCAGCGGGGTCCGGGCGACCGGCGACCCGGCGACGGCCGGTCCGGGGGCGGCATGCTGAGGCCGAGATGATCCTCGTCGGCACCTCAGGGTGGCAGTACTCCGACGGCCGGACACCACGGCCCGGGACCGACGACATTGTCGGTTCCGGACCGTGGCGGCTCAGCGTACCCGGGTACCGGGCGGCGTCCGCCCGGCACTCCGGCTCACGGCAGGATCGTGGTCAGGTCCTTCGGCATGCTCGACCGGACGTCCTCCCACTCGCCGTCGGTGACGTGCCGGCGCAGCGCGTTCAACACGGTGTCCACGACGGTCGCCGGACCGCCCTGGACGTCGAACGGGAAGCCGGCCCGCACCTCGTAGAGGAACTCCTCGCGGTTCAACTTGATCGGCACCACGCTCGGATCCCAGCCCTCGAAGTAGATCCCGCGGACCAGCACCGGCAACTGGGCGGCGAAGTGCACGCTCTCCTGCACCGGCAGCCGGTCGCGCAGCAGGTGCAGGACCGTACGGAGCGCGGCGTACGACTGGTTGCGGCGCTCCTTCGGCCATCCGTACGCCTGCTCGATCTCCTTCAGGATGATGTTGGTCTTGTCTATCGACGACTCGAAGGCCGAGTACGTATTGTTCGGCACGACTGATCCCCCGTCCCGTCTGGCGACCGGCGACGACGTTGCGTCAGCCGGCACGCTGCCCGTGACCAGGCGTCCGGGCTCCCGTCCCGGGTCGCCTCTGCTCCACACCGCCACCATGCTCGCCTGCCGCCGGGTGAGTTCCGTTCACCCGGCGCGGGTGAATCCGGGGGGCCGTCGCCGTCGCGACGGCTGGCTCACCCGGCCAGCAGGTCGGTCAACTGCTCGGCGTTGCGCTGGGCGTAGTCGCGGTAGCAGTTGTTCAGGAGCACGTGCGTCTGCTCGGCCCGACCGGCCAGTTCGCGCAGTTTCGGCGCCCAGTCGGCCAGTTCCCGTTCCGAGTAGCGGTAGCCGAACCGTTGGTAGATGTCCCTGCTGTTCCACTTCGTACTGTGTCCGTGGAACCGGACCACGGCGAGTTCCGCGGTCGCGGCCAGCACCGGCGGCACCGACGACCGGTACCCCTGCGGCATGTCCACACAGACGTACGGCAGCCGGTGTCGGCGCAGGAAGTCGAGCGTCTCCGCCTCGTTGTCGCCGTCGAACCAGGAGGCGTGCCGGAACTCGAAGACGGCCCGCATCGGCGCGCAGCGTTCCCGCACCTCGAGCAGGTACTGCTTGTTGTCCCGCCGGATGGTGAACCAGGGCGGGAACTGGAAGAGCAGGGCGCCCAGCTTACCGGCGTGGGCCAGTGGCTCCAGCGCGGTCAGGAACCGGGTCCAGACCTCCTCGTACGTCTGCGCGTCCAGGTCGCCGGGGTAGACGTTCCGTTTCTCCGTCTCCGGCCGGAGGTCCCTGTACAACGCGGAGACCCGGGTCGGATGTCCGGTGAGCAGGCTGAACGCCTTCACGTTGAAGGTGAAGCCGGCCGGAGTCCGGGACGCCCAGAGCTGGGCGGTCCGCTCCGCCGGCGGGGCGTAGTAGGTGGCGTCCACCTCGACCAGCGGGAAGCGGCTGGCGTAGTGGGCGAGACGCCGTTCGGGGGTGTCCGCGGCGGGCGGATACCAACCCGACTCCAGCAGGGTCCGGTCCGTCCACGACGCGGTGCCGACCTTGATCCCGCCCATCGCCTCCGTACACCCGTCCCGTCATCGACCGGCGACGTGCCCGACCGGGTCCCGCCGCCTCCGGGTCAGGCCGCCCGACGTTCCCGGCTCTGCTTGCAGGAGACGCAGGTGGTCGCCGCCGGGAAGATCTCCAGCCGCTCGACCGGAATCGACGTCCCACATCCCTCACACCAGCCGTACGTTCCCTCGTCCAGCCGGTGCAACGCGTGTTCGAACTGCGCCCGCCGGTCGAGGATCGCCCGCAGCAGCGACTGGGCGGTGTCCCGCTCAGCGGTTTTCGTACCACTGTCTGCCTGATCGTCACCGGCGGTGTCACCGATCTCGACCAGGCGGAGCACCTGGCTCTGCACCATCGCCTCGTCGTATTCGACGGTCAGCTCGTCGTAGCGGCTCTTCAGGGCCCGACGGATCTGGTCGATGTCCCCCGCCGAGCGACCGGTGCCGACTGCCTCGTTGACGAGCATGCGCTGCCTGCCTTTCCGTCGGGGCGACGGATCCGCCCTCCTGGACGGGATTGTCCGGTGCGGTCCGTCACGAGCAGCGCGAATACCCCACCGCCGTACGCGGCAAACCAGCCGTCTCCCGGCGTCACCCGTGCAGGGCGTCCACCACCGCCGGGTGGCGCGGGTCGTCCATCCGGACCAGCACGTCGGCGAAGGTGGCCGGGGCGACCTCCTCGGCGTACCGGGCGAAGGCGGGCAGCGTCCAGTGCCACTGGGCCGGGGTACGCCGGGCGAGCGCGCCGGTCGACAGCACCAGGTGGATGGTCAGGTCGAACGGCAGGCCGCCACCGAGCAGCAGGGCACCGCTGACCAGGACCACACCGTTGCGCGGAAGTGGCCGGTAGTCGGCGCGGGTGGCCCGGTCGGTCTCCGGATTCCACAGCGACGGCAGGATCCGGCCCGAGCCGGCCGGACCGGCGGGGTCGAGCACCTCGCGTCGCAGGCCCGCCTCGTCGAGCCAGCCCAGGTAGTAGGCGTCGGGGTTGGTCCGGCCCTGCTCGTAGCGCAACGACGCAGGCCGCAGGAAGTCTCGGGTGTCGACGCGGACCGCCGGACGGCCCCGGACCCGCAGCGGGTCGACCAGCGCGTCGGCGAGTCGGTCCGGCTCGGCGGCCGGCGGTCCGTCGACGGCGACCCGGAGCGGATGGTCGGCCGGCCCGCCGGCCATCCGCTCGGCCAGTTCGCTGACGAGCAGTTCGGGAGTGATCGGTCGGACCCGCACCCGATCATCCTGCCGCTTCGGCCCGAGGGCTCGCCCGGGAGCCCCCGCCGGACCGCCGGCGGCGCCCCACCGACGCCGTCAGGCGTCGCGCCTGCGCCGTCAGGCGTCGCGCCTGCGCAGGGTCAGGTAGCCGCCGAGCAGCGCCGCCGCGGTCCAGAGGGCGAGCAGGCCCACCCCGGTCCACGGCCCGTAGTCGCGCAGCCAGCGGGGGTCGTCCTGGGGCCCGGCCAGATGCATGATCACCCAGGTTGTCTGGTCCGGCAGGTACTGGGTGACCGTCCGCAGCCCCGGGATGTTGCCCAACCCCTGCGAGCCGAGCAGGAGGACCGGCAGCAGCACCGCCAGCGCCCACACCGAACTGCGCAGCAGGGCCGCCACACCGAGGGCGAAGAGGCCGAGCAGGGTGAGGTGCAGCCAGGCCCCGACGACCGCCGCCGACACTTCGTCGGTGCCGGACGGGACGGCGTACGGGCCGAGCACCGGCTGGGCGACGGCGAAGCTGGCCAGGGCGGTCACCAGTCCGACCACCGCGAGCGGCAGGGCCGCCGCGAGCACCTTGCCGGCGTACCAGAGGCCGCGCCTGGGAACCGCGAGCAGGCTGGCCCGGATCGTCCCGGAGCGGTACTCGGCGCCGACCACCAGGACTCCGAAGACCACCACGGCCAACTGTCCGAGGGTGACCCCGTAGAAGGTGGCGAAGAGCGGGTCGAAGGCCGCCTGCCGGTCGGCCGGCTGGCGGGGCAGACTCGTCCGGAAGCTGAGCGCGACCAGTGCGCTGATCCCGACGGTGACCGCAAGCGCCGGGACCAGGGTCCAGACGGTCGAGCGCAGGGTCACGATCTTGGTCAGTTCGGCGGCGACCACCGCGCGCAGCGGGCCGACCAGGCGCCACCGGGCCGGCTCCGCCAATGCCGGGTCGGCCCGGTCAACCGTTCCGGTACTCATCCCCGTCCCGCTCGTCCCCACGTTTCTCCCCGTCCCGCTCATCCGGATTCCCTCTCCGTCCGGCGGCGTGCCGTCGCCTCCTCGACAAGCCGCATGAACGCCTCCTCCAAGGACGCCGACCGCGCACCGATCTCGTGCACGGTGAGCTGGTGCGCCGCGACCAGCTCACCGACCCGGGGCGCCGACACGCCGTACGCGTGGACCGCGCCGTCCGGTCCGGTCCGGGTCTCGATTCCGGCGCCGGTCAACACGGCCCGCAGCCGCTCCGGCTCCGGGGTCCGCACCTGGACGTACCCGACGGAGTTGGCCTCGACGAACGCCCGCGTCCCGGTGTCGGCGAGCAGCCGTCCCCGGTCGATCACCACGAGGTGGTCGGCGGTGAGCGCCATCTCGCTCATCAGATGGCTGGAGACCAGCACCGTCCGACCCTCCGCCGCCAGTCCCCGCATCAGGTCACGGATCCACCGGATGCCCTCGGGATCGAGCCCGTTGACCGGTTCGTCGAAGAGCAGCACCGGAGGGTCCCCGAGCAGTGCGGCGGCGATGCCCAACCGTTGCCGCATGCCGAGGGAGAACCCGCCGACCCGGCGCCCCGCCACCGCCGCCAGCCCGACCAGTTCCAGCACCTCGGTTATCCGGGAGCGTGGAATCCGGTTGCTCCGGGCCAGCCAGAGCAGGTGGTGGTAGGCGCTGCGGCCCGGATGTGCCGCGCCCGACTCCAGCAGGGCGCCCACCCGACGCAACGGCGCGACCTCCCGGCGGTACGGGCGCCCGTCGATCAGCGCCTCGCCCCCGCTCGGCTGGTCGAGCCCGAGCAGCATCCGCATCGTCGTCGACTTGCCGGCCCCGTTCGGTCCGAGGAAGCCGGTGACCCGGCCGGGTCGGACCGTGCAGGAGAGCCGGTCGACCGCGACCACCCGCCCGTAGCGTTTGTGCAACTCGCGTACCTCGATCACGGCCGCCAGGCTAGGCGTCGACCGGGGCGGGAACAGTCCCCGAAAGTCGCCGACCCCACATCGGAAGTGGACTCCGGACCGGACCGGCCGGGGTCGTACCGGACGTAACCTGCAGGGCATGGTCCGCCATCTCCTCGCCGCCGCCGTGCTCGTCGCGGAGACGGTGCTCCTGGTCGCCGGGCACCCCGACCTCCCACCGGCGGTGGTGCCCGGCTACCTGCTGGCCGTCGGGCTGGTGATCGCGCTGCGGCAGCGCTGGCCGCTGGCCGCCTTTGCCGGCGCGCTGCTGCTGAACGCCCTGACCGGCACCTCGTACGTGCTGCTGAGCTGGGCCGCCTACCAGGTCGGGCGGGCCGGTCTGTCCCGTCGCGACGGTGGCCTGCTGGGGTGCGGCACCGTCGTCGCCCTGGCCAGCCAGCTCGGCTCGGCACCCGGGCCCTGGCCGGAGGCGGGCGGCCCGCTGGTCGTCACGTACCTCGTCTTCGTGGCGTTGCCGGTGCTGACCGGCCGGTACCTCAGCCAGCAGGAACAGCTGGTGTCGACGCTCCAGCGGCACAACCGGCAGCTCCGCCGGGAGCGGGAGCTCCTCGCCGAGCAGGAGCAGCTGCGCGAGCGGCTGCGGATCGCCCGGGACATGCACGACTCGCTCGGACACCGGCTCAGCCTGGTGTCCGTCCAGGCGGCGGCGCTGGAGGTCTCGGCACTGCCGCCGCCGCTGCGGGACACCGTGCGGGGCCTGGCGGGCGCCGTCCGGCAGGCCACCGACGACCTGTACGACCTGGTCGGCGCGTTGCGGGGCGGCCGGCCCGACGCCGGGCGGGACCCCGGCCTCGAGGCGGTCGACGCCCTGGTGACGGACTTCCGCGGCGCCGGTGTCCCGGTGACGCTGTCCCGTTCAGGGCCGGCCCGGCCGCTGTCCCGGACCGCCGGGCAGGCGGCGTACCGGGTGGTGCAGGAGGGACTCACGAACGCCGCCAAGCACGCCCCGGGACAACCGGTGACGGTACGCCTGCAGTGGGAGCCGGACGCCCTGCTGGTGGACCTGGTCAACCCGCTCGGTCCCGGTCTCCCGGAGCCCGACGACCGGCCATCGGCTCCCGGTGCCCTGCCGTCGACCGGACACGAGCTGACCGGACACGAGCTGACCGGACACGAGCCCACTGGACAGAGGCTCATTGGACACGGGCAGACTGGACACGGCCTCACCGGGCTCGGCGAACGGCTGGCGTCGGTCGGCGGGTTGGTCGAACACGGCCGCTCCGGGGACCGGTGGCGCCTCGCCGCGATGCTGCCGAGCGGCCCCGTGGTGCTCGACGAGGCGGAGTCGGCGCTGACCGTACCCGGCCGGCCGGTCGGACTGGGTGTCGCCGTCGCCGTCCTGATGTTCCTGCTGCTGCCGGCGAGTCTGCTGTTGGGAGGCCGCTGAGATGGTCCGGGTCCTGCTCGCCGACGACGAGCCGCTGATCCGGACCGGCATCCGGACCGTGCTGGAGTCGACCGGTGACATCGAGGTGGTCGCCGAGGCCGAGGACGGTCGGACGGCGGTCGAGGAGGCACTCCGGCGCCGTCCGGACGTGGCGCTGCTCGACATCAGGATGCCGGCGCTGGACGGTCTGGCGGCGATGGAGGAACTCGACCGTCGGCTCCCCGGGCTGCGCGTCGTGCTGCTGACCTCGTTCGGCGCCGAACCGAACGTGCTGCGGGCGGTCCAGCACCGGGTCGCCGGTTTTGTGCTGAAGACCTGTACGCCCGACGAACTGATCCGGGCGGTCCGGGCCGCGTACGACGGCGACGTCTACCTCTCCCCCGGGGTGACCCGGCTGTTGGTCGGCCTGGTCTCCCCGGTCGCGGTCACCCGTCGCCGGCACGCCACCGAACGGCTGGCGGCGCTGAGCCCACGGGAGGTCGACGTGCTGCGGCTGGTGGCGGAGGGGCTCTCCAACGCCGACGTGGGCCGGCGGTTGCGGATGAGCGAGGCGAGCATCAAGACGTACGTGAGTCGGATCCTCACCAAACTGGACTGCGCGAACCGGGTCCAGGCGGCGCTGCTGGCCCGGGACGCCGGCCTACCGGGTCAGGAGGGCGCTGGCGGGTGGTGAGACCCGGGTCCGGCCGGCTCAGCCGTTGCGGTCGATGGTCACCACGGCGTCGTCGGCGAGCCGGTAGCCCACGCCGTACACGGTGGTGATCAGGGGCAGGTCGGTGCCGACCTTGCCCCGGAGCCGTCGGATGTGCACGTCGACGGTACGCAGACCGGTGTGCTCGTATCCCCAGACCGCCGCCAGCAGCTGGAGCCGGGTGAAGACCCGGCGTGGGTTGTCGACCAGGTGCATCAGCAGGTCGAACTCGAGACGGGTCAACGGCAGCGGATCGCCGTCCAGCAGGACGGACCGGGAGGCGGCGAGGATACGCAGGCTGCGTGGGGTCGACTCCGGTGGCGGCGGGGCGGCCGGCGGGGCCGGTGCCGGCTCGGCACGTCGTTCCACCACGGCGGGTACGACGCCGCTGACCGTCGCCTCGCCCCGCTCGACGAGTTCCCGGGCGGCTTCGAGCAGCCGGCGGGCCGGGGCGGTCAGCGACTCCTCACCACCGTTGAGCGGGATGGAGAGTGTCACCGTGAGCGTCGGCGAGGCGGGACCCGGACGTCGTGACGCGCCAGGCGGTCTGCCGGGTCCGGCCGGTTGGCTGAGCTGCCATCCGGCGCGGGACGAGGTGGGGCTGACCGACATGCTTCTCCTTGGCTGCTCCGGGTGTTTCCCCCCGCGGCCCGAAACGCCGCCTGGTCGATGCTTCCGGGCACCAGGGCGAGGGTCAAGGGGACACGGCGTTGCTTGACTGTGACAATCGACAAACTCAACGGAATCACTTGCTTGCTCTTAGTACCAGATCTTGTCGATCACCGTGCACCGGGCAGGATGGTCGGGGTGCGGGGTGTGCTGGCGGGGTTCGCGGTGATCTGGACGGTCACCCTGGTCGGTTATCTCGTCGGCCGGTACGCCCTGCTCGGTACCGAGGGCACCACGGTGGTCGCCCGGCTGGTGTTTCTGATCGCCACCCCGGCCCTGCTGTTCAGCACCCTCGCCCGGTCCACAGTGGCCGACATGGTCACGCCCGCGCTGGCCGCGTTCGTGCTGAGCACCGTGCTCGTGGCCGCGATCTACCTGCTCGTCGCCCGGTACGTCTGGCACCGGGGCACCGGGGAGGCGGTGGTCGGCGCCCTCTGCGCGTCGTACGTCAACGCCGCCAACCTCGGCATCCCGGTCGCCGCGTACGTGCTGGGCGACGTCTCGTTCGTCGCCCCGGTCCTGATCTTCCAGGTGCTGGTCGCGGCCCCGCTCGCGCTGGCCGTGCTGGACCTCACGACGGCCCACCGGCGGCCCTCACTGCGTCGGCTGGTCCTGCTGCCGACCCGGAACCCGATCATGCTGGGCTGCGCGGCCGGCCTGGCCGTCGCCGTCTCGGGGTGGACGCCGCCGGCCGAGGTGCTCCGCCCGTTCGAACTCGTCGGCTCGGCGGCGGTGCCGTTGGCGCTGCTCGCACTCGGCATGTCACTGCCGGGCAGCCGGCCGCTGGCCGCCGCCGACGCCGGAGCGCGGTACCTGGCCGTCGCCCTGAAGGTGCTGGTGCAGCCGGCGCTGGCGTACGTGCTGGCCCGGTTCGTCCTGCACCTGACCGGGCCGGCCCTGCTCGCGGCGGTGGTGACCTCGGCGCTGCCAACCGCGCAGAACGTCTTCGTCTTCGCCACCCACTACCGGCAGGCCCGCTCACTGGCCCGGGACGTGGTGGTGCTCTCCACCGTGGCCGGGGCCGTCTCGCTCGTCGGGATCGCCGCCTGGCTGGGCTGACCGCCGCCGGGCGCGGCTCAGCCGGGACTCAACACCGGGCCGCCCGATCGCTCACTCCGGATCCTCGACCCGGACCCGGGCGTCGTCGGCGAGCCGGTAGCCCACCCCGTGCACCGTGGTGACCAACGGCGTCAGCTCGCCCACCTTGGCTCGCAACCGACGGACGTGCACGTCCACCGTGCGGGCCACGGCGTGCTGGTAACCCCAGACGCTGGCCAGCAACTGGGTCCGGGTGAAGACCCGACGCGGATGCCGGGCCAGGAAGAGCAGCAGGTCGTACTCGAGTCGGGTCAACGGCAGGGACAGCCCACCACGCAGTACGGTCCGTGGACCGGTGAGCACCCGCAACGGTTCGGGACCGGCGGCGCCGCTGTCGGCCGCGCCGTCGGTCGTGGACCTCCCCTGGTCGGCGGCGCCGACGGCGGGCCGGGTGGGATCGGTTACGTCGTCGGCGGGCCGGTCCGCGACGTCGCCCGGCCGGTCCGACCCGGCGGTACGGGCCGAAAGGTCGGTGACCGGAGAGTGGTCGGCGACGCCGGTCACCGCCAGCGTGCCGCCCTGGTCGGCGAGGTCTCGGGCCAGTTCGAGCAGGATGGCGAGCTGTGCCGGCAGCCGCTCGCCGGCCAACGGGACCTCCAGGGTGAGCCGGAGGGTCGCGGCGTCCGGCAGAACCGACCGACGACGGGTCGTGGGACGACCCGGTCCTCCCGGGGAGGGGGTGCGCGGGTGGATGGCGACGACCGACATGGAGAACTCCTCTGTGGACTGCGGCCCGTCTCGTCCCGCGCGGTGGCGCGGGTTCAGGTGAAGGCGTGCCGGGCGGTGGCCGGCACGGAGATGGTCGGCTGGGCGAAGAGGTCGACCGGCCCGAAGGCCGGCAGACCGGCCACCCGCCAGGCGACGAAGCCGCCGACGACGTCGGTCGCCCGGTGCAGGCCGAGGTCCTGCAGCGCGGCGGCGGCCAGTGCGGACGTGTAACCCTCCTGGCAGTAGACGATGACCGGTAGGTCGTACCGGTGGGCGACGGGCAGACGACTGGTGCTGCGTGGATCGAACCGCCACTCCAGTACGTTGCGGTCGACGATCAACGCGCCGGGAATGGTTCCGGTGGCGGCCCGCTGGGCGGCGGGACGGATGTCCACCAGGACGGCACCGGCCCGGGCGGCCAGGTGCGCCTGCTCCGGATCGAGCCGCCGTAGCCGTCGGCGCGCGGCGGCGAGGATCTCGTCGATGCTCCGGGAGCCCACCGGAGCCGTCGTGCGACGACAGCATCCGGCCTCGTCGCGGAGGTTGCTCAGTTCCACTCGTACGGTCCTTCCCGTCCTGTCCGGCGTGTCGCCGGCCCTGCTCCGCCCGGGCCGGCCGAATGACCCCGACGCACGGCGCCGCCGCCGTTCACCAGGCGACCCCCGCCTCGGCCACCTCGACCGCCCGCAGCTCGCCACCCTCCAGCCGGTAACTGGTCATCCGGAGCAGTGCCGGGCGGTAGACGTGCACGCTCACCGCCGGTCGGTCCGTGTGGTTCGCCACCCGGTGCACGTGGTGCGGGCCGAACCGACGGCCGGCGCCGGCACCGAGTTCCCTCGGACGCAACCGGCCACGGTCCACAATCTCCTCGGTGAGAGAGCCGGCGGCGACCAGGAAGGCGCCGGCCGACCCGCCGTGGTCGTGCAGCTCGGTCTGCTGGCCGGGCAGCCAGGTGAGCAGCCACACCTCGTGGTCGTCCGCGTGGGCGAGCCGGTGGTACCAACGCCGTGCCGGATCAAGACGCAGGGGCACCGGCCAGCCGGTCAGGCCGCCGGCGTCCGCGGCGAACCGGCGGGCGACGGCGAGCGGATCGGAGATTCCGGAGATCATGGGTACGTCCTCGGGAGCCGGTACCAAGGTCGGTCACGATGATAGCCCATAAAACCTATCTGCTTTGTAGGTTTTTCCACAAGCCGCTCCCCGACGATCCCGCACCCGTTGGCGCGATACCGCTCCGGTCAGCCGCCGTGGATCTTGTCGCGCCTGGCTACTGTGAGGCCCGGGCGACCAGGAGGTGCCGGTGGTGGAGGAACGGACGGACGACAACCACGAACCCGCCGCCGAGGCGGAGAGCGCGGCGAGGCCCACCTGGACCGCGAGACGACGCAGGCAACCGGTCGGCGCCGTGCTCGGCGCCGCGCTCGTCACCCTCGCCTCGGTCGCGACCTGGTACATCGACCACCGCGCCGAGTCGCTGGACGCCGAACAGGAGGCGCGGGACCGGGCCGTCTTCGCCGAGGTCTGCACCGATCCCGTCCGGGCCGCCGCCCTCGTCGCCAACACCCCGTCCCTCGCCAGCACCTGCCCCGTCGGCCTGCGCCACCTGCTGTCGATCGCGGCGGCCGAGGTGGACCCGGGCCCGGAACTCCTGAACGCCTATCTGGACCGGCTCCTCACGTTGCTGGACGCCCGGACCCCGAGTGACGTCACGCCGTACCTCGGTGCGCTGCACCGCGACGACGTCCACAGCGCCGGCCTCGACGAACTGCACCGCAACGCCCGACGCTGCCAGGTGCTGCTGCCGACCGGCCCGCCACCACCGGCGACACCCCGCCCGACCGGCAACTTCTGGGACGACTGGCAGCGCCTCGAGGTCGTCGCGCAACCCCGGTCGGTCCGGACGACCGTCGAGCCGGGCGGACGCGTCGTCGTCACGGCACGGGTGGTCGACACCACGCCGGCCTGTCTGACCCGTCCCACGCTCGAGTCGACCCCACCGCCGCGGTTCACCGGCACCACGGCACTGACCCTCTCCTTCGTCACCGGCACCGGTCCGAGCGGTGAACAGGTGTGGCTGCTCGACCACCTCGACGCCTGTCCGGTCCGGCCGGACCCGCTGGCCGCCGAACCCGTGGTCGACACGTACACGCTGACCCGGCGCCGGTCGATCCGCGAGGACGTCACCGATTCCCTCTTCCGCTACGCGGGCAGCAGCTGCCCCCGGGCTGCCGGCCGCTGACCGGGGAAGCCCGGTCCCGCCGCGGTACACCTACGACGGCTCCCAGACGGCGCCGTCGTGGGCGAACAGCACCCGGGCCGGGTCGAGGTCGACCAGCCGGGCCAGCCACCGCGGCACCGGCGGCAACGGGGCGGCCACCCCGTCCCGGGACGCCCGCAACGCCAACTCGTCCGAGGCGTACCCGGAGGCGAAGTCCCGGGCCTGACCGGCCAGGATCACCGTGCCGTCCGGCTGCCGCACGGACAGGGACTGGTGCCCGACGGTGTGCCCGGCGGTGGGAATCACCAGGACCCCGGGCCAGAGCTCGGCCTCGCCGTCGAGCTCCTCGTACCGGGCGCCGGGAAAGTCGACCAGTTCGGCGACGGTGTGCCCGGGCGCCCGGGCGGCGGCCAACTCGGCCCGCTGTACGACGATCGGACGGCCGCCCAGCGAACGGTTCCCGCCACAGTGGTCGAAGTGCAGGTGGCAGTTGACGACCAGCGAGACGTCCTCCGGGCGTACTCCGGCGGCGGCGAGCGCGGCGACCAGCGCACGCCGCCGTGGCCGGTAGTGCGCCTCCGTCTCCGGATCGGCCGCACCGATACCGGTGTCGAAGAGGATCAGACCCTCGGGCCGACGGACCAGGTAGCCGTAGACCGGCTCGACCCGGGGATGTGGCCCGCCGACCTCCTCGGCCGGTCGCACGAAGTAGCCGAGGTCGAGTCGTCGCACGGTGCCACCGTCCGTCATCACCTCATCCTCGGCGCCGGCAGCGCACCGTCAAGACCGGTTCACCAGCAGCGTAACGGCCGACACCACACCGGCAGCGCGCCGGAAACTTGACCGGTTGAGTTGACCTACCGTGACCTGCTTCAATATCCACCGGGAGCACCGGGCCGTCACGTACCACCCCATCACCGTGACAGGAGATCACCATGCTCCGCAGGCCCCTGCTCGGCGCCGCCCTGGCCGCGCTCGTCGTCGCCCTCGGCACGATCGTCCCCACCGGACCGGCGCTACCGGCCGCCCCCGCCCCGGTCCGGGTCATGCCGCTCGGCGACTCGATCACCGGATCGCCCGGCTGCTGGCGCGCCATCCTCTGGAACCGGTTGCAGAACACCGGGTACACCAACATCGACTTCGTCGGCACCCTCGGCCCGCAGGGCTGCGGACAGCCGTACGACGGTGACAACGAAGGGCACGGCGGCGCCCTGGTCACCACCGTGGCCGACCAGAACCAGTTGCCGGCCTGGCTGTCGACGACCCGCCCGGACGTCGTCCTGATGCACTTCGGCACCAACGACGTCTGGAGCAACCGGGCACCGGCCACCATCCTGGCCGCGTACGGCAAACTCGTCGACCAGATGCGGGTCAGCAACCCGGGTATGCGGATCCTGGTCGCGAAGATAATCCCGATGGCCCCGGCCACCTGCGCCGAGTGTGGCCAGCGGGTTGTCGCGTTGAACAACGCCATCGGCGGCTGGGCGTCGTCGAAGACCACCGCCCGGTCGCCGATCGTGGTGGTCGACCAGTGGACCGGCTTCAGCACCGGCAGCGACACCTACGACGGCGTCCATCCCAACGCCGCCGGCGACCAGAAGGTGTCCGACCGGTGGTACCCGGCGCTGACCGCCGTACTGGACGGGGTCACGCCGACCCCGCCGCCGACCGTCGTACCGACCACACCCACCGGCACCCCGCCCACGCCGCCCGTCACCCCGACGGCGGCGCCGAGTACACCGCCGGCCGGCGGTGCCTGTGTCGCCACCTACCGGACCACCGGCCAGTGGCAGGGCGGCTTCCAGGGTGAGGTCAGCGTCCGGAACAACGGCACCTCGGCGAGTCGATCCTGGACCGCGCAGCTCTCCTTCCCCGCCGGACAGCGGGTCAGCCAGGCGTGGAACGCCGAAGTCAGCCAGAGCGGCACCGTCGCCACCGCCCGCAACGTGGGCTGGAACGGGGCGCTGGGCGGCGGCGGGTCGACCACCTTCGGTTTCATCGGCAGCTGGACCGGCAGCAACCCGGCACCGACGGTCGGCTGCACCCTCGGCTGACCGACCGCGCCACGCCGACCGGGGCCGACGTGACACTCCTCGTCGACCCAGTGCGCCCCGGCGTTCCGGGACTCCGCGCGGGACACGCCGGGGACCGGCCCTGGTCGGCCCGGGACGGCGGTGCGGGGTCAGTCGGCCGCGACCCGGTAACCGGGGACCGACGGCCACCGGACGGTGAGCACCACCGCCTCCTCCGGCGCGTACCACGAGTGGTCGATGCCCGGCCCCCAGACGACGTAGTCACCGGGCTCGGCGAGGGTGACCCCGCGCCCCCGGAACTCCATCCGGAACCGGCCGGAGACCAGCACCAGCAGCGCCGTTCGCCGCTCGCCGGTGACCCACTCCGCCCGGGTGTCGCCGGCCGGGTGCATCCCCCACTTCACCTCGACGTCGGTGCTGTGCCGCACGTCCACCCCGGCCGGCATGAAGTGGCCGAGCAACCAGCCGCCGTTCCCGGCGCCGTCCTTGGCCGCGTTGCCGACGTAGATCCCCTCGTCCAACCGTCCTCCCCTCACCGGTCGGGCAAGGTACCACGCGGGCGGGCCGGCCCCGGACGCGGAGCGGCCCGGCCCCCGCGAGCGGGAACCGGGCCGTTCCGTCGTGCCTGGCGCCTACCGGCCACCCAGGTAGGTGGGCTGGGTCTGCGGGTTGAACTCCTTGAACTTGGTCAGCTGCGCGCTCCACAGCCGCCAGTCCCGTACCTCCAGGACGTCCAGACCCTTCTGGATGTCGTTGGAGTAGATGTGGCCGTTGTACCAGTACGCCGACCACGAGCCGCCGATGATCCGCTCGGTCTCGGAGAGCGGGCCCCGCTCCCAGTAACCGAGTTCCACCGGACGGGCGGAGTTGGTGAAGTCCCACACCGAGATACCGCCCTGGTACCACGCCTGGACCATGATGTCCCGACCCAGCACCGGGATCAGCGAGCCGTTGTGGGCGACGCAGTTCTCCAGCGAGGTGTTCAGTCGCGGAATCTTGAAGTAGCTCCGGAAGACCAGCTCGCGCCCGTCCCCGCGACCGGTGATGTCGTAGATGGCGTCCGCGCCCCGGGTCGGCTCCACCGACTCGACGCAGGTCGCGCCGCTGCCGCCGCCGAGTTCGTCGGTGAAGACCACCTTGGTGCCGGCGTTGTTGAAGGTAGCCGAGTGCCAGAACGCGAAGTTCGTGGTGTCCCGGACCCGGTTGATCACCCGCGGCTTCTCACGGTCGCGGATGTCCATCAGGATGCCGTCACCCATGCAGGCGCCGGCGGCCAGGTCCTTGCTCGCGAAGACGGTGATGTCGTGGCAGCCGCTCGTGGTCGAGCTGCCGTTGCCACCCGGGTTACCACCGTTGTCGGCGGCGAAGAGGTCCGGCACGGCCACCACGGCGGCCTGGGTCGGCTTCTTCACCGGCACCTTGATGATCGAGATCGAGTCGTGCGGCGTCGGGCACCCGGCGTAGGTGCTGGACGGCCCGTACGACGAGACGTAGAGGTAGACCGCCTTCCGGTCCTTACCGGGCACCAGGGTGTGGGTGTGCGAGCCGCACGCGGTCTGGACCGACTTGATGTACCGGGGCGCCTTCTTGTTCTTGATGTCGAAGATCTTGATGCCCTCCCACACCGTCTGGCTGCTCGGCACGCTCGTGCTGCTGCACGAGTCGTCGCTGCGCGGCGAGTCGGTGGAGAGGAACAGCAGGTCACCGTAGACGGTGATGTCGTTCTGCGACCCGGGGCAGAGCACCTGGGACACAATGGACGGTCGCGCCGGGTTCTTGACGTCGTAGATGACAAAACCGTCGTAGTTGCCCGCGAAGACGTACCGGTCCTGGAAGGCCAGGTCGGAGTTGAGCGCGGCCTGGGTGTTGAACGGACCCGGCTTGGGGACGTTGGCGATCTGCCGCAGGTTCGAGCTGCTGGAGATCTCGTCCACACCGGGCGGACCGGCCGTGGCCGTACCGGCCTGCTCCGTTGTGGACGATGCCGGACTGGCGCTGCTTGCCGGGGCTACGGCCGTGCTCGCCACCAGGAGAGCGAGCGCGCCGAGCCCGACGATCCGGAGTCGCCGCGGCCCTTGTGGGGGGAATCTGAACATCTGGCGGCACCCTTCGAAAGGGGTTTACGAATGTCCAGACCTTACCTGGACCAGCCTGCCGTCGATGTGATCCGGCTCACATTATTGACCATGATCGGAACTGGTGGGCCGACGCCGCCGACCGTGCACGTGCCGGCCCTCGCCGCCCGCGACCGGACCGCCACGAGCGGTACGTCCCATCGCCACGAGTGGTACGCCACGCCACCCCACGCGCTCGCCTTGATCGTCCGACCACAGTCGACCGACCCTAGGATGGGGACTCCGGGCGCGAGGAGGAGTCGATGTACTCCGTCGGCATCTGTATCGACGAAGGCTACTTCCTGCCCGCGCTGGCCACCCTGACCTCCCTGGCCGACAGCCGGGGACCGGCCGAGGTCAGGTCCATCGGCGTGCGCGTGCTGACCACCGACCTGGCCCGCAGCCGCGCCGCCACCATGGCCGCGGTCGTACACCGCCTCGGCTTCGGCTCCTTCGACCTGCGATGGCAGCGCACCGACGCGCACTGGCGCCTGGCGAGCTGCGGTCACATTTCCGCGGCGACGTACCTGCGTTTCGGCTTCACCCGTCGGTTCGTCGACCGCCCGCACTTCGTCTACCTCGACGCCGACCTGCTCGTCCTCGGTGACCTCTCCGGTCCGTTCGACTCGCTGGCCACCGGCCAGGTCGCCCTCGTACGCGACCGGCTGGTGCACGCCGTCGGTCGGGGTCAGGCCCTGCCCGGGGTGGTGCAACGCTGGCCGTCGTTCGCGGGCCGGCCGTACTACAACGCCGGCGTCATGTGGTGCGCGAGCGAGACCCTGCCCGGGCTGCGTGGGCACATCGCGACCATCATGGCTCGCGCGCAACAGCACATACACTTCAACGACCAGGACGCGCTGAACCTCTGGGCGCTGTTCTCCGGCGCGGTCGTGCCGGCCGGAGCGGCCTGGAACACCTTCGAACTGGAACGCTTCGAAGAGGGCGCCCACCTGTCGGACAACTCCGGCAGCGCCGATCCCGTCGTACTCCACTTCGTCGGCCCCGACAAGCCATGGCAACGGACGTGCCCGCCGTGTCGTGGGGTGAGGCTCTACCGTTCGTACCTCACGGCGGCGCGGCGGCTCACCAGCCAGGTCGGCGACCGGATCGCCGACCTTCCGCCGCTCGGCGGGTAGTGCGCGGGCCGGGTCCGACCGACCGCCGCAGGCTGAGGAGGTTCGTTGGTACAGGTACGGGGGCTGACCATCTGCATACCCACCCACCGAGGTCGCGGCCGCTACGTCTCGGCACTGCTCACGTCATTGGCCGCGCCCAGGCGGACGCTGTCGATTCCGGTCGAGATCATCGTTGTCGACGATTCGCCCGACGAGGAGTTCCGCGCACTCGACCGCCGCTGTGCCGAGCTGGCCGTCCGGCACCTGCGCGGCCCGCGACCGGCCGGTGCGAAACGCAACCTCGCCGCGCGCGAGGCTCGCTTCGACCTCCTGTTGTTCATCGACTCCGACTGCCTCGCGACTCCCGACCTGCTCTCCGGTCACGTCGACGCTATCCGGGCCGCCGCGCCCGACGTGGCGGGGGTGGTCGGCGCGACCGTCGCCCTCGACGACGGGCCACGGGACTGGCAGCCCATCGACTTCAGCCGCTGGTGCCGGTCGGACGCCCACCCGCCGGACGGACCGGTCGTCTGGGGGCCGACCAGCAACCTGTCCATCCTCCGTGCGGTCTTCCTGCGCCTCGGCGGATTCGACGAGGACATCTTCACCCCCGTCGGCGGCGAGGACGTCGACCTGGGCGCGCGCCTCTGCGACCACGGCTACCGCTGGATCGCCGGCCCGCGGGCGGTTGTCCTGCACCGACGCGACGCCACCGGCCGACTCACCCAGATCCTCAACAAGCAGTTCACGTACGGGCGGGCCGACGTCTTCCTGACCTCGCGCCACCAGGCACGACGGCGGTGGCGGGCCAACCCGTTCGTCCTCGGTGTCATCGCCGGGCTGACCTGCCTACCGTTCACGGGTCCGGCACCACTGATCGGGATACTGGTTCTCCTCGGGCCGCCGTTGGCGTACCTCGCCGTCGACCTGGCTCGCCGCGACCTGCGCAGGACCGCCGACCCGACCCGACACGGCGGATTCCCACCGCGTGCCGGGGGCCGTCTGGCCCACCTCGCCCGCCACGTGTCGGGAGTACTGGTGGACCTCTCGTTCGACGCCGGGGTCGCGTGGGAGGCCCTCCGTCGCGGTCGCCCCCTGCTGGCGCTACGCCGATTCTCCTACTGACATGCTCGCCGTCGGGCTCTGCGTCGACCAGCGCTACCTGCTGCCGTCACTCGTGACACTGGTGTCACTGGCCGAGGCCACCCCCGGCAGGGACAGGGCGACCATCGCGGTCCGGGTCCTCACGACCGACCTGTCGCGGGCCGACGTGGCGGCCCTGGGGGCGGCCGTCCGATGGCTCGGGTTCGCCTCCTTCGAAGCGCGACGGGAGATCCCCGCCGCCCACTGGCGCGTGGTCGAGGGCGGGTACATCTCCGCCGCCACGTACCTGCGGTTCCACTTCGACAAGGCGTTCCTCGACCGGCCGTACCTCGTCTACCTGGACAGCGACACCCTGGTCCTGGGTGACATCACCGCACCGCTCAACGCGCTTCCCGAACCGCGGATCGGCCTGGTCCGCGACCTCTTCAACCACACCGTCGGCCACGGTCCCGCGTTGCCCGCAGTGGCGCAGCGATGGCCGCCGTTCCGGGGCCGACCGTACTTCAACGCCGGCGCCATGTGGTGCCACACCGGGCTGCTGGCCCAGCTCCGGTCCGATGTGGCCTCGATCATGAACCGGGCTGCCCGACACATCCACTTCAACGACCAGGACGCACTGAACCTCTCGGTTCTGCACCGCGACAACGCCCAGCCGCTCGACGTCGAGTTCAACGCCTTCGAGACCGACCGCTACCGGGAGACCTGCGATTGGATCGTCTCCGTCATCCGGCTGCGGCCACCGCCGACATCGCCGGCCCTGCTGCACTTCGTCGGCAGCGACAAACCCTGGATCCCGACCTGTCCCCCGACGCCCGCCGTCCGCCTGCACCGCCGGTACCTGACCCGGGCCGCCGCCCTGCTCCGCGCGACCCCATCCCTGAGGCCCGCGCCGGTACGGGACAAGTAGGCTGGTCAGGTGGCTGAGGAGCGAGCGGGTGGCGTCAACCGGGGACCGACCACGCTCGGCGCACGGATGCGGACCGTGGCCACCGCCCTGCTCGACGCCCTGCCCGGCCCGACCCGGGACCTCGCCGCCCGGCCGTTCGCCGACGAGGCCGGCCGCCGGTGGCTCGAGTACCGGCCCCGCCCCCGACCCGGCGCCTGCCTGGCCGACCTCGACCGGACCGCGCGCAAGGCCACCCACCGCCTGCTCGCCACCGCACTGAGCCCGCACGCGTACGCCCAGGCCGCCACGATTATGGCCCTCGAGGAGGTCCTCGACCGGCAGGAGGGCTGGCAGCGGGGCCGGCACAGCGACGACTACCGGGTTGTCGTCTTCGGCGACCCGACCCGGGACGACATCTGGTCGTGGCGGTTCGAGGGACACCACCTCTCGGTCACGATGACCGTCGCCGGCGACCGGGTCTCCCCGGCACCGGTCTTCCTCGGGGCCAACCCGGCCCGGGTCAGCTACGCCGGCCGGCCGGTGAGCCGGCCGCTCGCTCCCGAGGAGGACCTGGCGTTCGCCCTGCTCGACGCGCTCGGTCCCCGGGGCCGGGCCGACGCGGTGGTCGCGGACGAGGCACCGGACGACATCCGTAGCGCCACCCGGGCTCGGGTCACCGGACGGATCACGCCCCTCGGCCTGCGGGCCGGCACGCTGTCCCCGACCCCGAGGGCCCTGCTCGACCAGCTCGTCGCGCTCTACCTCGACCGCCTACCGCCGGAGCTGGCCGCCGCCGAGGCGACCCGGATCGGCCGCGGCGACCTCCACTTCGCCTGGGAGGGCCCGACCCGGCCGGGCGGCCGGCACTACTACCGGATCCAGGGCGAGGACCTGCTGATCGAGTACGACAACACGAGCGACGACGGCAACCACGCGCACACCGTGCTGCGCCGCCCGGACAGCGACTTCGGTGACGACGTCCTCGCCGCCCACCGGGCCGACGCGCACACCTGAGCCGGGGTCCGCGCCGCGCACCGGGCCGGTCGCCCGACCCGGGGCACGCTCGCTCTCACCCGCCGCGGCGGCGCCCGAAGCCGCCGGCGACCGAGGAGGCCGGCGGGCCGAACCCGTCGAAGCCGGCGGGTTCCCGGGTCGGCGGGTCGAACTGCCGGACCAGGGCGCTACCCAACCGCACCCCGACCACCCCGAGTGCCAACCCCAGTAGTTCCACCGTGAGCAGTCCGCCGCTCGCCCCGTGCGCCGCCCTACCGGACCGGATCAGGCAGGCGAAGACGAAGAGCACCGCCACCGCGGCGTTCACCAGGTTGAAGGTGACCGCCGTCCGCCGGGTCCGGTCGCCGGGCACGTCCCAGAGGTCGACCAGGCCGGCGACGGCGGTGAGCCCGGCCGCGACCAGCGCCGCCACCGTGGTCCAGTAGCCGACCAGCCCGAGGAACACCGGTCCACCGAGGAGGTCCGCCAGGTCGAAGACGGTGGCGCAGACGAACAGTCCGAACGGGAAGGTCACCAGCATCGGCTGGATCGGATGCCCGTGTACCCGCAGGCGGCTCTGCATGACGTGGCCCTCCCCGGCTCGCCCATCGACCGGCCTTGCCCGTGCTACCCGTACGCCGTCGCGCCGAAACGACCCGGACCGGACGACGCCGGACGCGCTCAGGTGTCCCGGGGTCGGGTCACCGAGGTGACCAGCCGTTCGGCGACGTCCCGGACCGGTATGGCCAGGGCCGCCGAGGCGGTACGCAACACCTGCAGAGCTTCCGTGGCGTTGCAGCCACGTTGAGTCATGATAACCCCGATCGCCTGGTCGACGATCCGCCCGGCTGACGGCTTCCGGACGAACTCGCCGACCAGTTCCGCCTGCCGGTCCCGGTCCCGTACCGCGCCGAGCAGCAGGCCGGCGTGTTCGGCGAGCAGCATCGCGGTGAGCTGCTGGGCGGCCCCGAGCACACCGGGCTCGCGGGCGTACAGGTTGATCGAGCCGATCACGTGCTCGTCGACGTCCACCGGTACCGCCAGCACACCGTGTACGCCGAGGGCCAGCGCCTGCCCGGTCCAGCGCTGCCACCGGGCCTCCGCGCGCAGGTCCGCCGACCAGACCAGTTCCCGCTGCCGGATTGCGGTCATCGCCGGCCCGTCGGTGCCGTACCGGACGTCGTCGAGGGCGCGCAGCCGCGCCTCGGAGGCGGCGACCGAGGCCGGCGCCCCGGACCGCAGCACGGTGACCCCGCACCAGGTGACCTCGGCTATCGCGTCCTGGGTGGTCCGGGCCAGCCGGGCCAGCGCGGCGTCGAAGTCGTCGCTGGTGATCAGACCCGCGGTCACCTCACGCAACAGGGCCGCGGTCTCCAACACGCCCGGGACATCGTCGGAGACCTCGCCCGTGTCCGACCTCAACACCGCGCCGCAGCCTCCGCCGTCACCGCGGCCCCCGCGGTACGTCCGGTTCGTCTTCTCGCGTGTGTCATGGTCGCCTCTCCCGTGCGTCGCCGGCCCCGCGCCGGTACGACCCGCGCTTCTACCCCGACGAACAGGGGGACAAACCGCGCGTACCTGGAGAGAACGAATGTGACGACGGGGGCGTCGCGGGTACCGGGCCACCCACGACGCCCCTGTCGGAGTCCGCCGCGCGGGTCAGCGCGAACCGGAGCTGAGCCGACGGCCGACCGCGGCGATCAGCCGGTCGAGCTCGGAGCCGAACGGGTTGTCGTGCACCAGGTAGGTCCAGGTCGCGCTCGGCCGGACCAGCTTCGACTCGTCCGGCTCCCAGTCCTCGGTGAACTCGCTCTCCTCGAAGGTCTCCACCGTCCGGGTCTCGATCTCCGGCACCAGCGCGTTGAACGCCGGCACCGCCGACCGGTGGAACTCGTCGAGCGGGTCGAGCCGGCCCAGCGCCCGCAGGTGCACGCCCTCCCGGACCTCCGAGAGCTCCGCCAGGTGCTGCGCCCAGAGCCGGTCGAGGTGGTAGAGCGCGATCGACCGGCCGACCCGGGAGAGCAGCTCCTCGTCCATCTCCTTGGCCCGGTCCGGGAACCGGTCGGTGAGCATCTCCGCCGCCACCTCGGTGGTGAGCAGCCGCTCCCGCCGCTCGGCGAGCGCCTTACGCTGCTGCTCGATCACCACGCTGTACCGCCAGGTGTTGCGGTGGATCTCGTGGTTGACCCCCTCGGCGATCCGCTGGGCGTGCTCGACCGCGAAGTCGACCTGCTCGTCGGTGACCAGACCGTCGGCGTTCATCCGGGGCGACGGCGGAATCGCGTCCGCCGCGTGCCGGATCACCAGCTCGTCCTCGAGGCTGACGTAGAAGACCGACCGGCCCGGGTCACCCTGCCGGCCGGCCCGGCCCCGAAGCTGGTCGTCGACCCGGCGGCTGTCGTGTCGGCCGCTGCCGATCACGAAGAGGCCGCCGAGCTCGGCCACCCGGTCCCGGTCGGACTGGTCGCTGCCACCCAGCCGGATGTCGACGCCCCGACCCGCCATCTGGGTGGAGACGGTCACCGCGCCGTACGCGCCCGCCTCGGCGATGATCGCCGCCTCCTCGGCGTCGTTCTTCGCGTTCAGCACCGTGCACGGCACCCCGGCCTCCTGCAGCGCCGCCGCCAGCCGCTCCGACTCGCGTACGTCGAGGGTGCCGATCAGCACCGGCCGGCCGGTCTCGTGCTGCTCCCTGATCTCCTCGATCAGGGCCTCCTCCTTCTCCGCCCGGGTCGCGTAGATCCGGTCCGGGTCGTCGACCCGCACACACGGGGTGTTCGACGGGATCACCGCGACCTCGAGGTTGAAGAACTCCCGCAGCTGGTCGCCGACGAGTACGGCGGTCGCGGTCATGCCGCAGACGGTACGGTAGAGCGCCACGTACGCCTGCACGGTGATGCTGCCGAGGATCTCCCCCTCGGCGGTGGCGTCCAGGCCCTCCTTGGCCTCGACCGCCGCCTGCAGCCCGTCCGGCCAGCGGCGCCGCTGGGCGACCCGGCCACGCATCTCGTCGATCAGCTCGACCCCGTCGTTGCGGACGATGTAGTCGACGTCCCGGTGCAGCAGGGCGTGCGCGTGCAGTGCGACGTTGACCGCGGAGAGCTGCTCGACGTGCTCGTCGTCGTAGAGGTCGATGCCACCGAGCCGGGACTCGACCTCGGCCAGGCCGGTGTCGGTGAAGGCGACGCTGCGACCGTCGTCGGCGACCAGGTAGTGCCGGCCGGGACGCAGCCCGCGCACCACGGCGGCGGCGGTGTGCACCGGGTCCTGCTCACCCGAGACGGCACCGGCGAGCACCATCGGCACCCGGGCCTCGTCGATCAGGATCGAGTCGGCCTCGTCGACGATGGCGGTGGTCAGCGGCGGCTGCACCCGGTCGTCGATGTCGGTCACCAGCTGGTCGCGGAGGAAGTCGAAGCCGGCCTCGCTGACCGAGACGTAGGTGACGTCGCAGGCGTACGCGACCTGCCGCTCCTCCCGGGTGGAGGCCTCGGTCACCCAGCCGACGTTCAGCCCGAGCAGCCGGTAGACCGGCTCCATCCACTCCGCGTCCCGGCGGGCCAGGTAGTCGTTGACGGTGAGCACGTGCACCGGCCCGTTACCGCGCCGGACGTGTCCGTACGCGGCGATCGTGGCGGTCAGCGTCTTTCCCTCACCGGTGGCCATCTCGGCGACCTTGCCGGCCAGCAGCGACATCGCGCCGAGCAGCTGGACGTCGTACGGCCGCTGGTCGAGACCGCGTCGGGCCGCCTCCCGGCCGACCGCGCAGATCTCGACGAAGTCCTCGGCCCGGCCGGCCGCCTCGGTGAGCTCCTCGTCGGTGAGCTCGGTGAGGTCCTCCTCGCGTGCCTCGATCGTGGGCAGCAGCTTCTCCAGCGGCGCCAGATCAACTGTGGTACCCGGTCGTTGGAGGAAACGCCGGAACCTGGTCTTCAACCGTTGCGACACACCCATGTCCGGCAACGGTACGCGACTCCCCGGCGAATGTGCTGCCCGGCCGGGCCGGTGTCTCGTCCGGACTCGGACCGGATGTCGGAACCGGCGGGTACGGGCCCACCCGGCCGACCGGGCGGCCGGCCCGGCGACCGAGGGCATCGACGTCCGTCGGCACGTCGGCGCGGCCGAGGCTCCCGCGCCACCCAGGGCCGGAACGGCGCGGGTACGACCGGCGCGCGGCGTCAGCAACCGGATTCACCATGGCCCGGTTCGTCAACACAGGGCGGGACCTGTACGACCGGCACCACGAGCACCTCTGGCAACTCCACCGGGACGAAGGGCTGCGGGCGGTCGTACACGCGGAGATTCCGCTCACCGAGGCGGCGACGGCACACGAGCTCATCGAGGCCCGCGCGAACCTCGGGATGGTGGTGCTACGCCCCTGAGCCACGGGCCGCCCGGGCCGCCCGGCGGTCGGTGGGAGACGGGCCGGCCACGGCGCTGGTTAGACCCCGGTCGGCGGGGAAAGCCGTGGGGCTGCCCGGAGACCGTCGAGGGCTCCGGCCGAGGCACTCTGGGGAGGTTGGTCCCATGCGGCGCTCGCGAACGGCCGTGTCACCAGCGCTCGAAGCATGGTCCACCCGCCGTACCGGCGCGGCCGAACAGTGGACGGCCCGACAACTCGCCCACATGAAGGGTGACCGGACGGTCAGCGTGGTCATCCCGGCCCGGGACGAGGAGGCGACGGTCGGGGCGATCGTCGCGGCGATCCGCGCGTACCTGGTCGAGGAGGTGTCGCTGGTCGACGAGCTGGTGGTGGTCGACTCCCGGTCGCGGGACGCGACCGCCGCGGTGGCGGCGGCGGCCGGGGCCCGGGTGATCAGCCAGGACGAGATGACCCGGGGGCTGCCCCGGCTCGACGGCAAGGGCGACGCGCTCTGGGCCGGCCTGGCCGGCTCCGACGGTGACGTGGTCGCCTTCGTCGACGCCGACCTGCGGGAGTTCCGCCCGCACTTCGTGACCGGGCTGCTCGGTCCGCTGCTCAGCGACCCGTCGGTCGCGTTCGTGAAGGGCTTCTACCACCGGCCGTTGGTCGGCACCAGCGGCATCGAGGCGGAGGGCGGCGGACGGGTCACCGAGCTGGTGGCCCGGCCGCTGTTCAACCTCTTCTGGCCGGAGCTGGCCGGTTTCGTCCAGCCGCTGGCCGGGGAGTACGCCGGCCGACGGGACGTGCTGGAGCGGGTCCCGTTCGTCTCTGGCTACGGCGTCGAGACCGCGATGCTGATCGACCTGCTGGAGATGTGCGGCCTGGAGGCGCTCGCCCAGGTCGACCTCGGCGAGCGGCTGCACCGGCACCAGGACACCGAGGCACTCGGCCGGATGTCCGGACAGATCCTGCACACGGTGTGGCAGCGGCTGTGCCGGCGCGGCTGGGTCAACGGGGACGAGCCGCCGGGCAACCTGCTCGTCCAGTTCCGCCGGGACGGCCGGACCGCGCTGCCGAACCTCGATCGGGAGATCGTGGTCAGCGACGTCTCGGTCCGGGAGCGGCCACCGTTGGTCGAGCTGCGGGACTCGCTGCGCGGAGCGCCGGTATGACCGGCGGGGCGCCGGTGGCCGCCGTCGAACCCGCGGTCGGGACGACCACCGGCCGGGCCGGCGACCGGGCGGCTCGACGGGGTCGAGGCGGGCCCGGTGGGCGGGCGGGCGGGAGGTGCCGGGGATGGGGCTGACCGTGCTGATGAACGCCGGCCCGTGGCTGGCGGTACCACCGCCGGGGTACGGCGGGATCGAGAACGTGGTCGCCACGCTGGTTCCCGAGCTGCGCCGGCTCGGCGTCCGGGTGGTGCTCGCCTCGGTCGCCGACAGCACCCTGGAGGTCGACGAACTGCTGTCGGTCTTCCCGGACGGCCAGTTCGCCGCCCTGCAGCGCCCGTACAACCAGGTGATGGGAATCGCGCACGCACACCAGAACGCGGTGGTCCGGGCGGCGCGCGACCGCGACGACATCGACCTGGTGCACGACCACGTCGAGGCGGTCGGGCTCGCCGTCCTCACCGCGATGGGGCCGCGGGCCCGGCCCGCCCTGCACACCCTGCACTGGGACCTGGGCAAGCACCCCGACCTCTACGGGTACGTCGACGGCGGCGACCGGGTACGGGTCAACGGCGTCTCGGCAGCCCAGTTGGCCCGGGCGCCGAAGGCGCTACAGGAGCACGCGGTCGGGCACGTGCACCTGGCCACCCCGCTGGCGGTCGACGCGGACCGCCGGGCGCCCGGCGACAAGGGCGACCACCTGGTGATCCTCGGCCGGATCACCCCGGGCAAGGGGCAGCACCTCGGGGCGCGGCTCGCCCACGAGGTCGGATTCGACCTGGTGCTGGCCGGGCCGGTCGGGCCGTACCGACGGCCGGAGGAGCTGGCCGCCGCCGGTCCGGAGGCGGGCCAGAACCCGGACGTCCGGTACTGGCGCGAAGAGGTGGCGCCGCTGGTCGACGACGTACGGGTGCGCTGGGTCGGGATGGTGGCCGGCGCGGCCCGGGACGAGTTGGTGGCGAACGCCCGGGCGAGCCTCTTCCCGCTGTGCTGGGAGGAGCCGGGCGGCACGGCGGTGATCGAGTCGCTGGCCCTGGGCACCCCGGTGCTCGCGGTCGGCCGGGGCTGTCTGCCCGAGCTGGTCGAGCACGGCCGGACCGGGCTGCTCGCCGACGACGGCGACGGCCTGGCCGACCTGGTGGCCGACGTCGCCCGCCTCGACGAGCGGGAGTGCCGGCAGGAGGCGGGTCTGCGGTTCACCCCGGCCACCATGGCCCGCCGCTACCTCGAGCTGTACGAGCAGGTGCACCGGTTGCCGGTGACCAACGCATCCGGAGGTGTTGCGCGATGAGCCGGCACAGTTCCACGGCCACCATGCCGAGATCGGCGAAAACCCCGATCAGCACCGCCGCGGTCACGGTCGCCTTCGTCTTCCTGGCGCTCGGCGTGCTCGGTTTCATCCCGGACGTCACCACCAACTTCGACGACCTGGAGATGGCCGCCCGCAACTCCGAGGCTCACCTCTTCGGGGTCTTCCGGGTCTCCATGCTGCACAACCTGATCCACCTGGCGACCGGGGTCGTCGGGCTGGCGCTGGCCCGTACCGCCACCGGAGCCCGGGTCTTCCTGGTCGGCGGCGGCGCGGTCTACCTGGTGCTCTGGGTCTACGGGTTGGCGATCGACCAGGACAGCGCGGCCAACTTCATTCCGGTGAACAGCGCCGACAACTGGCTGCACCTCGGGCTGGGGGTCGCGATGATCGGACTCAGCCTGGTGACCGGCCGCCGACGCCCCCGCTCCTGACCACGTCACCCGAAGTCCGGTTTCGGAGCTTCCCAGCGAAAAAATCGGAAATTTCCCTGGTGCCGGGTTTTGTGGTCCGGATACCGGGTAGCCGCTGCTCCGTCCTGACTGAGGCTGTTGTGCACGGGGTGAGTGGGATGCCGAAACGGGTTGTCACCGAACCGGGGCGGGATCGTGGACCGCTGATCCTGGCGCCGGCGCGCACCGGGGGCTATCCCGGCCCGCTACGCAAGGCGGTCCGGGGCAGCACGCTGATCCGGTTCCTGGGTACGACCGACGCGAAGCAGATCGGTCTGCTCTACATGATCACCAGTTTCGCCTTTTTCATCATCGGCGGGATCATGGCGATCCTGATCCGCGCCGAACTGGGTCAGCCGGGGCTGCAGTTCCTCTCCCCGGAGCAGTACAACCAGCTCTTCACCGCGCACGGCACGATCATGCTGCTGCTCTTCGCCACCCCGCTGGCCTTCGCGTTCGGCAACTACATCGTCCCGTTGCAGATCGGCGCGCCGGACGTGGCGTTTCCCCGGCTGAACGCGCTGGCGTACTGGCTCTACCTGTTCGGCGGCTCGATCGTGATCGGCGGCTTCTTCACCCCCGGCGGCTCGGCCGACTTCGGCTGGACCGCGTACACCCCGCTCAGCGGCGACAACCACTCCCCCGGCATCGGACCGGACATGTGGGTGATCGGGCTGGTCCTGTCCGGCCTCGGCACCATCCTCGGCGCGGTCAACCTGATCACCACGATCCTCACCCTCCGGGCCCCCGGGATGACGCTGTTCCGGATGCCGATCTTCACCTGGAACATGCTCTTCACCAGCGTGCTGGTGATCTTCGTCTTCCCGCTGCTGGCCGCGGCGCTGCTGGCGCTCTACGCGGACCGCAGACTCAACGCGCACGTCTACGACCCGTCCACCGGCGGACCGTTGCTCTGGCAGCACCTGTTCTGGTTCTTCGGCCATCCCGAGGTCTACATCGTGGCGCTGCCGTTCTTCGGCATCATCACGGAGATCATCCCGGTCTTCTCCCGGAAACCGATCTTCGGCTACAAGGGCCTGGTCCTCGCCACCGTCGCGATCACGATCCTCTCCATGACGGTCTGGGCGCACCACATGTTCGGCACCGGGCAGGTGCTGCTGCCGTTCTTCAGCATCCTGAGTTATCTGATCGCCGTACCGACCGGGGTGAAGTTCTTCAACTGGATCGGCACCATGTGGAAGGGCCAGATCACCTTCGAGACCCCGATGCTGTTCGCCATCGGCTTCCTGGTGACCTTCCTGTTCGGCGGGCTCACCGGGGTCCTGCTGGCCAGCCCGCCGGTCGACTTCCACACCACGGACACGTACTTCGTCGTGGCGCACTTCCACTACGTCATGTTCGGCACGATCGTCTTCGCCGCCTTCGGCGGGGTGTACTTCTGGTTCCCGAAGATGACCGGCCGGCTGCTCGACGAGCGGCTCGGCAAGTCCCACTTCTGGACCATGTTCGTCGGCTTCCACAGCACGTTCCTGGTCCAGCACTGGCTGGGCACCGAGGGCATGCCCCGGCGGTACGCCGACTACCAGGCCGACGACGGGTTCACCACGCTGCACATGGTCTCCACCATCGGCTCGTTCGTGCTCGGCGCCTCCACGCTGTTCTTCATCTACAACGTCTGGAAGTCGTGGCGGTTCGGCCGGATGGTGGACGTCGACGACCCGTGGGGCTTCGGCAACTCGCTGGAGTGGTCCACCAGCTGCCCGCCGCCGCTGCGCAACTTCGACCGGATGCCCCGGATCCGGTCCGAGCGCCCGGCCTTCGACGACAAGTACGGACCCCTCGTCGCCGACCTCGGCCGGGACCTGCCGCAGCGGTCGACCCGTCCGCCCCAGGGGCTGCGCGACGAGTTGCGGCACGAGGTCCGACATCCGGAGGCGGAGATGCCGAGTCCGGAGGGCGCGCACGGCGCGCCGGCGGCGGTCCGCCACCACCCGCCGGCCCGGTCCGGCGCCCGGCCCATCGAGGTACCGGAGCCGGACGAGGTACGCCGGCCGGCGTTCGAACCGGCCGAACCGGACGAGTCCATGGACAGCACCGACCGGGGCGGCTCGGAGAGCCGCCGCTGGCGGACCGGGCGGGCCCGCAGCGAGGAAGAGGAGGAGGCGAGGTCGGGGGACGAGGAGCAGGAGCGGTGACCGACCCACCAACCGCGCCCGTCGGCCATTCGACGGGCACGGCAGGGCAGGCGTTGCCGGGTCAGTCGGCGGGCAGCGCGACCAGGCCGGCCGAGCTGAGCGCGGGTTGGACCGCCGGCTGGGCCCGGGCCAGCCGCCAGCGCACCCCGGCGCGGTGTGCGGCGTCCCGGCCGGCGACCAGCGCGGCCAGCGCCGGGCCGTCGAGCCGGTTGATGTCGGTGAGGTCGATCGCCACCTCGGCCGGGTCTTCGGCGGAGACCGCCTCCGTCACCGCCTGACGCAACTGCTCGGCGATGTCCCGGTCGACCTCCCCGGTCACCTCGACCACCACCCGGTCTCCTGTCCGGCGCACGGTCAGCCGGGCCGACGTACCGGCCGCCTCCCCGGTACCGGACTGCCAGGGCGCGGGCGTGTCGGCGAGCATCGCCTGCCGCAGCCAGGTCAGCGCGCGGGAGAGCAGCCGGGAGACGTGCATCTGTGAGATCCCGAACCGGGCGGCGATCTCGGCCTGGGTCTGGTTGCCGTAGAACCGCATGGCGAGGATCCGCCGTTCCCGCCACGGCAGCCGGCCGAGCAGCCCGCTGACGGTGACCCGGTCGTCCACCGACTCCAGGTCGGTGTCGGATTCGCCGACCAGGTCACCGAACTCGGCCGAGCTCTCCCCGCCGACCGGGGCGTTGAGGGAGGCCGGGCTGTAGCCGGCGGCGGACTCGAGCGCGGCGAGGATCTCCTCCTCCGGGGTCTCCAGCCGGGCGGCCAGCTCCGCGACACTGGGCGCCCGGGACAGCTCGCTGGTCAGCGCCGCCGTCGCCTGTCCGACCTCGAGGATCAGGTCCCGCAGCCGCCGGGGCACATGCACTCCCCAGGTCCGGTCCCGGAAGTGCCGCTTGATCTCCCCGACGATGGTGATCGCGGCGTACGCGGTGAAGGAGCCCCGTTCCGGGTCGTACCGGTCGACCGCGTTGACCAGCCCCAGTCGGGCCACCTGTTCGAGGTCCTCCAACGGCTCACCGCGCCCCCGGTACCGTCGGGCCAGCCGGCCGGCGAACGGCAGGGCGAACCGGACGAGGTCGTCGCGGGCCTCCTGCCGTCGTTCCGGTGGCAGGCCGGCGATCCTCGCGGCGTACGCCAGCGCGGCGGCGTCCAGGTCCTCCAGTCCGCGCTCCGCCGGTGGTGTGGTGGTGGTGATCTGTCCGAACATCCGCGCCTCCCTCAGGAGTCCCCCGCCCGGGATGCACAACCGGTCATCGGGTGCCGCAGACGGCAACCGAACCGGAAGCGAACAAGCAGTCGAGTACGTCCGAGCGGACGCCGCTGACCCCAACAAAGCGTGGTCGACCGGTCACAGTCGGCGTTCTTCCCGCTCTGTAGGTACTCAATCACGAGACGTGACTACCGCGCGGAGTTTTGCCGGCGGCCGTACCGCCGGCCCGTCGGGACGACCCCACCGCCGCGCTCAGCAGACCCGGAGTCCCTCGGGGGCCCCGCTGTCCCGGAGTCCGGCCAGCGCCTCCTCCGCCCGCAACGGGGTCGGGACGGGCAGGTCGTACGGCTGGTTGCGGAGCACCTCGGTGGCGTGCCGGGTGGCCACCGTGGCCACCGGGTACCCGCGGGCGGCCACCCGGTCCAACGCCCGGCGGCGCCGGCCGAACGACGCGACCGCGAGCCACTGCGGCAACCCCGCGAACGCCGGCGAACGCATCCCGGGCGGTTCGGGCAGCACGTCCAGCGAGCTGAACGGTCTGCTGCCGGCCAGCCACCACTCCGCACCGGTCACGCTGCGCCGGGTGGCGTTCTCGCACCAGTACGGCACCAGGCCGGCCCGGATCACCTGCCACGGGTCGATCAGCCGGCCGCACTCCACCACGCAGCGGTCGCCGCTCTTCCCCGCCCCGCGCAGCCAACTCCGGTACACGTCGGCGGCGGCCGCGCTCAGCAGTTCCGGTTCCGGGAAGAGCACCCGGTGCACCGGGTTGCCCGCCGCCCGTGCCCAGTCCAGCAGGCTGGTCTCGAAGCCGATCTCCACCCCGTGCTCGGCGTACCCGGGTCGGCCCGAGTCCGGTGCGTCCCAGCTGGCGCCGTCTCCGCCCGCCCCCCGCAGCACCTGACCGAGCAGCGCGCTGTCCGGCCGGAAGTCGCCGGGTTCCAGACCACTGGCCGGGGTGCCGAGTTGGAAACTGTGCCCACCGCCGGCCTCGAGCACCGGCCACGGACGGACGTCGCGGAGCAGCAGCACCGGCGCGCCGGGGGCCAGCCGGGTGCCGAGGAACTCCCGGTACGCCCGGGGCAGCCGGTGCCAGCGCAGCACCAGGGACAGCATGGATCCGGCGAGCACCCCCCGTCCCGCCGGGTCGTGCACCTGTCGGACCCGGACACCGGGATTGGCCCGAATTACCGCGCCGGCCACCCGGGCACCGAAGGCGAGCGCCCCGGCCGGGCTGTCCACGGCACCGCCGGGCCAGTGCACCGCGACGTCGAACCCGGCCGGCAGCCACGGCACCTTCATCGCGGCGGCCAGGTGGACCGCGGCACCGTGCGGCGACCCGAGGACCACGCCGGAATAGTCGCGGGGCGGGTAGTGCTCGACCATCCACCGGGCGACCTGTTCGGCGTCGAGCCCGGCCACCTGCTCGCCGCTCAGCGCGGTACGGGCCGCCGCCCTGGTCAGCGCGGTCCGTCGGACCGCCTCCGGCGCGCCCCGGAACCGGGACAGCAGCGGGTGGTAGCCGAGATCGGCGCAGTCCCGTCCCCGAGCGGCCCGGGAGGCCGCCGAGAGCAGCACCCGGGCGGTGCTCTCCGGCGACACGATCCGCTCCGGCCCCGGCGGCGCGGCCCCGTTCACGGCCCGCCACTCCTGCATCTCCCGCACCGGGCTCACCTTCTCTCGGTCACTGCCGCGAGCCTTCCCGCCCATATCAGGTCTAAACAGGCAGGAAACGGCCGTGCGAGAGAAATTCAGGGAGACAGCCGTTATGTCCGACTATCCGGCTACCCCAGGTCGGCGCCGTACGCGGCCCGTTCCCGCAGGGTCCGGGCCCGCGACTGCAGGGCGGCGGCGTCCGCGGCGGCCCCGTCGGCGGCGAGTCCACGCAGGTCGGCGAAGGGCCGCGCCGGGGGTTCCAGCGGCGCCGTGACGTCGACCACGGCCTCGATCAGCGTCGGACGGTCCGTGGCGATCGCCTCGTCCCAGGCCGCCCCGACCAGTTCCGGCCGGTCGACCCGGATACCGTGCAGGCCGAGCAGCCGGGCCCAGCCGGCGTACGGGATGTTGCCGGCCCGGATCACCTCGGGTGCGGGCAGGCCCGCACCCGCCGGCCGGTCCGGTTCCGCCCCGGTCGCCCGGACCGGGAACGCACCCCGCTCCTCCGGCTCCGGGTCACCGGCCCGACCACCCCGGTCCCCGTTGTTGAGCACCAGCACCACGAACCGCGGGTCCGACCACTCCGGCCAGCGCTGGGCCACGGTGATCAGTTCGGCCAGTCCGCTGGACTGCATGGCGCCGTCACCGAGCAGCGCCAGAACCGGACGGTCCGGCGCGGCGAGTTTGGCCGCGACGGCGTACGGCAGGGCGGAGCCGACCGAGGCGAGCGTGCCGCAGAGGTGTGCCTGGACCCCGGGCGGTAGTTGCAGGTGCCGGGAGTACCAGTAGGTCACCGAGCCGACGTCGACCGCCACCGAGGCGTCGACGGGCAGCCGAGGCGATAGTTCGTGCAGGACGAGCCGGGGATTCACCTGCCGGGCCGGCTCGTCGGCCCGCGCGGTGGTCTTGGTCCGGGCCCGGTCGACGGCGATCTCCACGGTGTCCCGCCAGTCCTGGTTGTTCCGGGCCGGGATCCGGTCCAGCAGCGCGCGCAGCGTCTCCCGGGCGTCGCCGATCAGCGGTACGTCGATCGGGTACCGGGTGGCCAGCCGGCTGCCGTCGATGTCGATCTGCACCGCGGTCGCCTGCCCCGGCACCGGGTAGTAGCCGGTCCACGGGTCGTTGGTGCCGATCATCAGCAGGGTGTCGCAGCCCGCCATCAGCTGCGCGCTGGCCTCGGTACCGACCTGGCCCAGCACCCCGGTGTGGTACGGCAGCCGCTCGTCCAGGACCGGCTTGCCGAGCAGCGAGGTGGCCACCCCGGCACCGACCCGGTCGGCCAACTCCATGATCTCGTCGGCGGCGCCGTACCCGCCCTGCCCGACCAGGATCGCGACCCGCCGCCCGGCGGCGAGCAGCTGGGCGGCGGCGTTCAGGTCCTGTTCGTGCGGCACCACCCGGGCCGGCGGCAGCCCGGGTGACGCGGCGATCACCCCGCCGCCGTCCGGGTGCGGCATGCCGTCCGGCACCTCCTGGCCGAGCAGGTCGTGCGGAACCACCAGACAGGTCGGGCTCCGGGTCGAGACCGCGGTACGGATCGCCTGGTCGACCAGGTACGGCACCTGCTCGCCCACCGCCGCGATCCGGAGGAACGGGGCGCAGACGTCGCTGAACAGCCGGGGCAACTCGATCTCCTGGTAGGCGCTGCCCAACGCGCTGTGTGTCTGCTGCCCCACGATCGCCACCACCGGCTTGCTGTCCAGCTTGGCGTCGTAGAGGCCGCCGAGCAGGTGCAGCGCGCCGGGTCCCTGGGTGGCCAGGCAGACCCCCACCCCGCCGGTGAACTTGGCGTGCCCGGAGGCCATGAAGCCGGCCGCCTCCTCGTGCCGGGAGGGTACGAAGGCCGGGTCCCCGCCGGCGCGGCGCAGCGACTCCACGATCAGCGCCACCCCCTCGCCGGGATGGCCGAAGACCCGGGGCACCCGCCAGGCGCGCAGCCGTTCCACCACGAGGTCGGCGATCGTCCGCGCCGTGCCGGCCACCGCTGTCCGCCCCATCGCCGCCCTCCCCCGCTCAGCCACGGCCACCACCGGCCGGCGTGCTGGCGTCGACGTACCGCAGCACGGCGCCGATTCCGTCGGTGAGGTCCGGCGCCTGGTCCGGGTCGAGCACGGTCACCCCGGCGTCGGTGCCGGCCAGGGCCCGCAGCAGCGCCGCGTCGGCGCGGACCCGGACCGGTTCGGCGACCGACATCGCCCGCAGTTCGTCGGCGGAGAGCCCGATGTCGGTCGGTTCCGGACCGATCCAGAGCTGCTCGGTCGAGGACGGGTCGTCGACGATCAACATGGTGTCGACCTGGCTGCGCCGCAGCGCTTCGACCACCGCCGTCAGCCCCTCGCCGACCTGCTGCTGCATGCCGAACTTGTCCAGCGCGACGTCGGTGTGCGCGGCGGCCACCTCGGCGATCGCCTGCACGGTGACGTCGTCCAGCGCCCCCTGGTCGGCCCCGGCGGCGAGGAACCCGGCGTCGGTCTGCACCATCCGGTCCTGCCAGAACTCCGGCAACTGGTCGGCCAGCAGTTGCCGGGCCCGGGTCTCGCCGGCGATCACGATCACCTCGGCACCCACCCGCTCGGCGATCTCGGCGGTCGCCGCCGCCGCGTCGCTGGCGTTACGCTGCCAGGACAGTTGTGCCCCCTGCTGGAAGTGCCGCTGCGACCAGCCACCCGGGTCGACCTTGCGGATCGGCCACTGGTTGCCGCCCCTGACGTGTGCGTGCCGCGGTACGCCGCCCGCGCTCACCCCGGTCACCTCCGCGCCGGTACGGTTGGCCAGCACCCGTACCCAGGGAATCTGGTCGCGGCGCTGGGCGACCAGCGGCATGGTGTGCGCGACCGGCCCGTAGGCGGCGATGTCCTTCAGCGGCGGGGCGGGCAGATACTCGGTCAGCGTCACCCGGCCGTCGCAGGCGAACGCGGCCAGCCCGTAGTCGCCGGGCATCGGTTCGTGGCCCCGGACCACGTCGTCCAGGGCGGCGAGCGTGTCCCGGTCGGTCCCCTGTTCCGCCAGGCGTTCCTGGAGGTTGCGCCACCGTACGTCGAGCGCGGCGTGGGCGTCGTGGGTGTCCCGGGACGCGTCGAGGTACACCGACGCCCAGGGGCCGGGACGGGCACAGATCGGGCGTAGGAAGGACAGCTGCATCGGTCGTCCCCTCTCCAAGCTCGTTCCGCCGGATACCCGTCCCGGTGGGCTTGTCACCTCGGCGCCGACCGTGCGGCCGACCCGGCCGGACCGGTCGGTACCGCCGAGGAGCCGACCCGGTTGGACCGCCGATCTCTGTCACGCTCCGGTGAACCGATTCACTCACTCCGCATTCACACTCATGATCGATACAATTCGTCACGGGGAGCGGACTCTCGGTGGTGAGGCCATGGATCATGAACTGTTTCCCGAGCGGGTCGCCTGGCGTACCGGCCCGGTCGTCACCGGCCACGTGGTCCGGTTGCTCGAGGGCTACTCGCGGGAGATCAAGGTCGGGCAGCCGGTGCTGGTCGCGGTGCTCACCACCGCCGGCCTGTTCCGGGTGACCCTGCTGCTGCTCGCCTCGGTGCTGCGGGCCGGTGCCGCGAGCGGCGCCCGGCGTCGCTGGAAGGACCTGCGCAAGGGCCCCGAGTTCCTGGTCACCCCACTACGCCTGCGGGACGACACCGGCGTGCTCTGCGAACTGGAGATCCACGGCCATCTGCCGCAGAGCGCCCTGGAGCCCCGGGACCACATCCAGGTCACCGTGCGCCCACAGAAGGACGCCGGCCTCGCGCCCCGGGTGGAGAAGATCGTCAACCTCACCACCGGGCAACTGCTCACCCCGCGCATCCCGACCGTCTGGTCACACCTCGGGCCGGCCCTGCTGCTCCAGGCCGTGATCGGACTGCTGCTGGTCGGCGGCATCACCGCCGTGATCGTCCTCGCCACCTGACCCTCGGAACCGGCCCACCCGGACCCGACAGCGGTCAGCGCGGGGTCGACACCGTCGACGCCGGCTCGGCCCCCGCCGCCACCCCGGTCGACGGCGTTCCGGCGGCCACCGTCAGCAGGCCACGCCGCCGCGCCCACCGCTCGAAGCCGAGGGTGGCGAACGGCGGCACGGCGCAGACCAGCGCCGCGCCGACGGTCAGCCAGCCCCAGCGGTGCAGCCGACCCACCAGCAGGACCAGCACGACGTACGCGACGAAGAGACCACCGTGCACCGGGCCGAAGATCTTGACGCCGATCTCGTTGCCCGGCGGGCCGTACTTGACCGCCATGCCGACCAGCAGGGCGAGCCAGGAACCCGCCTCCGCGATCGCGGCCAGCACGAACAGTCGTACCAGGGTCCGGTTCATCGCGCTCCCGTCCTCGTTCCCGAGGGCCCAGCCTAGGCGAACCGACCGCTCGGCCGGCCGGAGGGAGGAACGGCTCGCCCTCCCGGGGGAGGAGAACCGCCCGGGCCTACTCCTGGGGTCGTAGCCGTGATGCCGACCACGGGGCGACGCCGAACGGGCACGATCGGTGGATCATGTCTACATGACGACCAATCGTCCCTGGTGCCGACCGTGACCGGGTTGGTGCTGTCGATCCTTCTCTCGGTCGCCTCGGCGGCGGCGTACGCGGCCGCCGCGGTGCTGCAGGAGCGGCTGGCCGCCCAGGCGGCGCCGACGCTGGTCGCCGGCCACGGCTACCTGGCCGCCGTCCTCGGCCGGCTGCGCTGGTGGGGCTCGGTGGCGCTGAACCTCGCCGGGGCCGCCCTGCACGTGGCGGCGCTGGCGTACGGGCCGCTCTCCGTGGTACAGCCGCTGGGCGTGCTGACCCTGGTCCTCGCACTGCCGATCGGCGCGGCGGCGATCGGCCGCCGGGCCTCCGCCCGACAGTGGCTCGGGGCGGGCGTGACCATGGCCGGGTTGGTCGCCCTCCTCGCGGTGACCATGCCCGGGGCCGGGACGCACCAACTCCGTACCGACCAGGGGTGGCTGCTGACCGCGGTCGCGACGGCGTCGGTGGTCGGGCTGGTACTGGCCGGCCGGGCCACGCGCTCGGCGGTGCCCCGCAGCCTGCTGGTGGCGACCGGAGCCGGAATCGCCTTCGCGGTCGCCTCCGCCCTCACCCAACTGGTCTCCCGGCTCGTCGGCGGGTCCGGGCCGGTCGTACCCACGGTGGGCCTGCTGCTCGCGGTGGCCGGGATGGCGACCGCCGGGCTGCTCCTGTCCCAGGTCGCGTACCAGGGGGGCCTGGGCGCTCCGCTCGCCACCGTCACCCTCGTCAACCCGGTCGCCTCGGCCGTGATCGCGGTCCTGGTGCTCGGCGAACGTACCTCGGGTGGCCTCTGGGGTGGCCTCGTCGCGCTGGCCGGTGCCGTGCTGGCCGCCTGGGGTGTGCTGCTGCTCGCCGCCGCCGACCCGTCGGGCACGGTCGCCGGTCGGCGCCGACGCGGGCGTGGCCGCCGGACCCCGGGCCGGACCGGCCGGTTCAGGGGCGTAGGGCTCCCCTGGACCCGGTCGGCACCCGCCAGCCGCTCGACGGTCGTCCCGGTTCGTGCCGGGCGGACCGCCACAGCACCACCAGCCAGACGACGCCGATCGCGGCGACGGCCGCCAGGCCCAACCCTTCCAACGTCGGCATCAGCACCGCCTGCGTCGGGGTCAGCAGGCCCGCGGAACCGTCCGGGCTGACCGGGGTGTCGAGGTCCCCGGTCAGCGCCAGGGCCAGGAAGAGCGCGACGACGTGCATCCCGTCCCAGAGTGCGTGCAGCACCGCGACGCCGAGGTAGGCGAGGACCAGCCGGATCCCGACCACGAAGTGCTCCCGGGTGCTGGCGGCGAAGAGCAGTCCGCCGAGGATCGCGGTCCACAGCCCGTGCCCGACCGGTGCCACCAGGCCCCGGAGGATCTCGGTCTGTACGACCTGTACCACCGAGAGCCCCTGCACGGTGAAGAGCGCGATGAAGGCGTACCCGGCGGACTCCAGGGCGGAGAAGCCGAAGCCGACGGCGGCCCCGAGGATCATCCCGTCCCGCAGTGTCCTGGCCACCAGGTGCCGGGTCAACAGTGCCAACGCGGCCAGCTTCGCGGCCTCCTCGATCAGCCCGACGCCGAGGAAGAGCAGGACGGAGGGGCGCAACAGGTACGACTCCAGCACCGCGGAGGCGAGCACCCCGAGCACCCCGCCGGCGAGGAAGGTCGCGAAGACCAGGCTCACCGTCACCTCACCGGTGTCCCGCCGTTGGAAGGCCCAGGCCACGAAGGTCACCGGCACCAGGAAGCTGCCGAGCAGCACCAGGGTCGGCAGCAGGGTCGGATTCCCGGTGAGGAAGATGACCAGCACGGTGGCCAGCCAGAGCGCGAGCCCGACCAGGAAGATGCGCAACCACTGACGACGCGGGGTGACCGGAACCGCCGCCGCCCACTGCCTACGGACGCCGTCCATCACTCCTCCGCGCGATTCCGGGGGCGTACCACCGCCGGCCGTCGCCCCATCGACCGGCTCAGGGCCGGAGCACCACCTTCAGGCACTCGTCCTGCTTCTGCCGGAACATCTCGAAGCCGATCGGCGCGTCGTCGAGGCGCAGCCGGTGGGAGATGACAAAACTCGGGTCGATCTCGCCGCGGCGGATCCGGTCCAGCAGCAGCCGGGTGTACCGCTGGACGTGGCACTGGCCGCTGCGCAGCGTCAACGACCGGTTCATCAGCGAACCGATCGGGAACTTGTCCATGAACCCGCCGTACGCCCCGATCACCGACACCGTGCCGCCGTTGCGGCAGCTCATGATCGCCTGCCGCAGCGCGTGCGGACGTTCGGTCTCCAGCCGGGCCGTCTGCTTCGTCCGGTCGTACGCGTCCAGCATCGTGGACGAGTGGTGGCCCTCCATTCCGACGGCGTCGATGCAGGCGTCCGGCCCACGACCGCCGGTCATCTCCCGGAGCGCCTCGACGACGTCGACCTCCTCGTAGTTCAACGGTTCCGCCCCGGCCTGTTCCGCCTTCCGCAACCGGTACGGGAACCGGTCGATCGCGATCACCCGCTCGGCACCGAGCAGGTAGGCGCTGCGCATGGCGAGCAACCCCACCGCCCCCGCCCCCCAGACGGCGATCACCTCACCGCCGTTGATGTCGCACATCTCGGCGCCCATGTAGCCGGTCGGGAAGACGTCGGAGAGGAGGAGCACCTTCTCGTCCGGCAGGTCGTCCGGGACCCGCAGCGGTCCGACGTCGGCGAACGGTACCCGGGCGTACTCCGCCTGGCCGCCGGCGTATCCGCCGAGCATGTGGGAATAGCCGAAAATGCCGCCCGGCGAATGCCCGAGCAGCTTCTCGGCGATTCCCGCGTTGGGGTTGGAGTTCTCGCAGAGCGAGTAGCGGCCGCACTGGCACGACGCACAGTTTCCGCAGGCGATCGGGAACGGCACCACCACCCGGTCACCGATCCGCAGGTTGCGCACCTCCGGTCCGATCTCGACAACCTCGCCCATGAACTCGTGGCCGAGCACGTCGCCCTTTTTCATCGTCGGGATGTAGCCGTGGTAGAGGTGCAGGTCGGAGCCGCAGATCGCGGTGCTGGTGATCCGGACGACGGCGTCCCGCGAGTTCAGGATCTGCGGGTCGGGCACCTCCTCCACCCCGACGGAGTCCCGGCCCAGCCAACAGTTCGCCTTCATCTGTCCCCTCCGGGATCCAGGTCCTCAGCCGGACAACTGGTCGGCGGCGGGCCGCGCCGGCTGTTGCCGTACCTGTTGTGGGGTGGCCAACCCGTCCGGACTGCCGTCCGACCGGACCACCTCACCGGTCTCGATCACCTGCTTGAAGCGACGCAGGTCGTCTCTGATCTGCTGCCGGGGTTCCTCGCCGAAGAGCGTCGCGATCGCCCGACCGACGGCGCCGCCCGGTGGCGCGTACGCCAGGTCGACCCGGACCTCGGTCCCCCGGCCACCGGCGGCCCGGATGAACCGGACCCGTCCCGTGTTCGGGACCCGGGCCCCCTTGACCGACCGCCAGGAGATCAGCTCGCTGAGGCGGTCCTCCACGATCTCCGCGTCCCACTCGACCCGCCGGCCGCCCGGGGCCCGCACCGTCCAGTGCGACCGGCCGTCGCCGTCGGCCCGCACCGACTCCAGGTGGTACATGAACCGGGGCAGGTTCTCGAAGTCCCGCCAGAACCGGTAGACCTCGTCCACCGGCCGGTTGATGGTCACCGTCGCGCTCGCCCGCAGGGCACGTCGGCGGGCGCCGGCGACGCGGGTGGTTCGGACCGCGGCCGTCAGGTCGAGCGCGGTGACCCCGGCGACCACGGCCAGGGTGACGTCGATCCGCTGGCGACGCTCGCCACCGCTCCGCTGGCGCGCCATGGCGAGTGCCGCCAGGTCCATGGCGTCGCCGGCGACCCGTGCCCAGAGCCAGCCGGTCGGTCGCCGGCCGGCCAGCAACCCGGCCGCGCACAGCAGTTCGCGGGCGCCGACGCCGGGCAGCACCGTTGTCCGGGCGGTCGTCGAGTCGTCCACCCCGATCAACCGGCCGGCGCGGCCGGCCGCGCCGATCCCGGCGACGCCGAGGCCGAGGCTCAGCACACCGAGCGCCCGGGACACCAGGTGGCGGGGCCGTCCGTCCCCGTCATGGCTGTCCATCGGTGCACCCCGCATCGCCTTCACGTTCGCCCCCGCCCGACCACCGACACCACTCTCACTCACCGTATCCGTAGCACCACGCCAGGTCGCCGTAAACTCGATGAAAGACGGGCCCCGATGGAAGACGGCGCTGGTCCGGTGCCCCAAGGCGGCCGGCCGGAAGAACGCGCCGCCGCCGGCCGATGGGCACGACACGGCCCGGGGCCCGGGGCCCGCGGCCGGCCGGACGCCGGTCCCAGGCCCCGGGCCGCCATGTCGAGCCGGCCGTTCCCAGGCTGTCCCGGCCGCCGCCACCCGGCCGGGACGGAACTCACTGCCCCACCTTGACCCCGGGCTCGCCGGCGATGAACTGGATGACCTGTCGCGGTTCCCGCCCCGGCACGTTCGGGCCCCGGGCCTTGCCGATCGGCAGGATGACCCGACGGAAGGTCCCCTCCAGCATCATCGCCGTCGCGGTGTACCAGGCGATCACCGAAGACGCGATGAACAGGTACGCCCCGGCGGTACGCCAGGCCGAGATGTCGGCGATCTGGCCCACGGCCTGGCAGGTGGAACCGGCGGCCAGGGTGGCCAGCACCAGGGTGAGGCCGAGGTTCTCGGGCAGCGCGGCGAACGCCCCCGACCAGGTGATCGCGGCCATCACCGCGAACCAGAAGCCGAGCGCGACGAACGGGGTCGGCTGGACCAGCACCCCGGTCGCCACGAGCAGGAAGATGATCCCGTAGGCGAGCCAGAACGCGCCCCAGATCCCGTGCATCGCGGTGGCCAGTCCGTCACGCGCCCGGTACGCCCACATCCCGGCGAGGAACTGGGCGAGACCGCCGGTCAGGGCCGCGAAGGGGAACAGGAACTGTGGCGTGGTGACGGTGTCACCCCACCAGCCGGCCAGGTTGGAGGCGACGACGAAGGTGGCTGCCGCGAAGCCGAAGAGTCCCAGGATCGACGGCGCGGCCACCGGCTGCAGGGATATCTGCGCGTGGTTGCGCCAGAACTCGAATTCGCCGTCGTGGCCGTCGTGGCCGTCGTGGCCCGGTTGTATCGGTCGTGACATACGGGTCATCACAGGCTCCTTCTTCGCGGGCGGTTCGCACCGCGGCGACGCGGTCGGCCAGCGGGTCGACCGGCCACCGGACCACCGCCGACTACCCGGTCGGCCAGCGGTTACACGAAACGGTGATTCCCGGGGCGGCACCGGCGGACGACCCGTACCGAAACGAACCGGCCGCCGACGCGGTACGCGTCGGCGGCCGGTGGACGACCCGGGCCCGTGAGGGCCGGCGGTCAGCGCTTCTCGAGCGGCACGTACTCCCGCTCCGGCGAACCCGTGTAGATCTGCCGCGGACGACCGATCTTGGTCTCCGGGTCCGAGATCATCTCCCGCCACTGGGCGATCCAGCCGGGCAGCCGACCCAGTGCGAAGAGCACGGTGAACATCTTGGTCGGGAAGCCCATGGCCTTGTAGATCAGACCGGTGTAGAAGTCCACGTTCGGGTACAGCCGGCGCGAGACGAAGTAGTCGTCGGCCAGGGCGATCTCCTCGAGCTGCATCGCCAGGTCCAGCAGCGGGTCCGGCTTGTTCATCCGGTTGAGGACATCCTGGGCGGCCTTCTTCACGATCGCCGCCCGCGGGTCGTAGTTCTTGTAGACCCGGTGCCCGAAGCCCATCAGCTTGACGCCGGGCTCCTTGTCCTTCACCCGCCGGACGAACGCCGGCACGTCACCGCCGTTGTCGCGGATCGCCTCCAGCATCTCCAGGACCGACTGGTTCGCGCCCCCGTGCAGCGGCCCGAACAGGGCGTTCACCCCGGCCGAGACCGAGGCGAAGAGGTTGGCCTGGCTGGAGCCGACCAGCCGCACGGTGGAGGTGGAGCAGTTCTGCTCGTGGTCCGCGTGCAGCACGAAGAGCATGTCCAGCACCCGGGCCATCACCGGGTCGACCTCGTACGGCTCCGCCGGCACCCCGAAGGTGAGCCGGAGGAAGTTCTCCACGTACCCGAGGGAGTTGTCCGGGTACAGCATCGCCTGTCCGATGGACTTCTTGTACGCGTACGAGGCGATGGTGGGCACCTTGGCCATCAACCGGAACGTGGAGATCTCCACGTGCTCCCGGTCGAACGGGTCGAGGCTGTCCTGGTAGAACGTCGAGATCGCGCTCACCGCGGAGGAGAGCACCGCCATCGGGTGGGCGTCCCGGGGGAAACCGTCGAAGAACCGGCGCATCTCCTCGTGCAGCAACGAGTGCCGCCGGATCCGGTCGTCGAACTCGGCGAGCTGCTGCGGGGTCGGCAACTCGCCGTAGATCAGCAGGTAGGAGACCTCGAGGAAGGAGGAGTTCTCGGCCAGCTGTTCAATGGGGTAACCACGGTAGCGCAGGATCCCCGCGTCTCCGTCGATGTAGGTGATCTCGGAGGAGCAGGCGGCGGTGTTGACGAAGCCGGGATCGTAGGTGACGTACCCGGTCTCCTTCAACAGATTGCTGACCGCTACCCCGGACGGGCCGTCGATCGCGGGCTTGACCGGTATCGACAGCTGTCCACCGGGGTGGTCGAGTTTGACATCCGTCATGCGTTCCTCGCTTCGCCGGCAGAATCTACGTTGAAATTGCCTTCACTTTTACGGTAATCGTGCAGGCTAGCGAAGCCTCCAGGGTGGTCGGCGGGTGAGTGATGCATCACGCCGGCAACAGCTTTGCCACTACCCGGCAAAGCTGGTACTAGTCAGCCGACGAATGGCCGGCAGTGATCGACACACGAACGGTCGGTCACGACACTGGTCGGCAGGGCCGGATATGCCCGGAACGGACCGACCCGGCCGGCGGACGACCGAAGGGCCACGACCGACGCGGACGCCACCCTCGTCACGCGGGCCGCGATCGACGTGATGCCCCGCCGCGGCACTGGCCGGGTCGGCCGCGCGGCGGCCAGGTCCACCCGCGCGGCGCCGACCGGCCAAGCCTCCCGTGACGGCGGTCAGGTCAGCCGCGTAGCGGGCGCAGCACCGAACCGTCGGCGAGTTGGTACACGTCCAGCCGGTTGCGGCCCGGGACGAAGAGCGACTCGTCCGGCATCAGGGCGGCGAACCGGTGCCCCTTGCGGTCCGGCCGGAGCACCGGGGTCACCGCCCCGATCCGGCCGTTGACCGCGACCGCGAGCAGGGTGCCGTCGGGTACGCTCGCCGGCACGCTCCCGGAGACCAGGACCGGCAGCCGTCCGCCGTCCGGATCGATCCGGTCGAACTCGGCGCGGTTGTCCAGGCTGACCGTGCCGGCGGGCGGTCCGACCGGGAACCCGGCGACGGCCCGGCCGACCAGTTCCGGCCGGGGCGGATCGGGCAACACGGGCCGGGCCCGGCCGCTGACCACGTCGGCGAAGGTGGAGCCGGGAACGCTCATCGGACGGTCCGGCTGGTCGTGGTACCGGCGGTCGCCGTCCGGTCGTCTGGTCCGCAACGCCGAGACACCGTCGACCGGCCACCGCACCGGCACCCCGGCCAGGTCCGCGACGGTCGGCAGCAGGTCGACGTGCTCCCAGTGCCGGTCGTCGACGACGCCGGTCCGCTGCCCCGGACGCTTGACGAACAGCGGTACCCAGAGCATCTCCCCCGGCGCCCGCTGGACCGCGGCCAGTCCCCGTCCCTGCGCCCCCCGGGTGAAGCTGACCCCGTGGTCGGCGGTGACCACGACCAGGGCGCGGTCGTACAGGCCGGTGGACTCGAGACGCCGCAGCGTCTCGCCGAGCAACCGGTCGGTGTACTCGACCTGGAGCAGGTGGCGGCGGTGGGCAAGCTCGACCCAGCCGGCTCCGTCGTTGGGCATCCCGGGTGCCGCCTCGTACTTGATCCCCGACGGCAGGTAGTTCCAGGGCGAGTGCGGCAGCAGCAGGTGCAGGAAGTGCAGGGTCGGCCGGTCGGCGGGGCGCAGCGCGGCGAGGAAGTCGGCGAACCGCGCCGGCTGGTTCACGTCCAGGGCGCCCCAGCGGAACCGCGGGTCGGTCGGCGCGGCCTTGTCGCCGGTGTCCCGGCCCGCCTCCCGGCGGGTGGGTTCCTGGTACGCGTGCTCCGGGTCCCGCCGGCCGGCCTCCCACGGCGAGACGATCTGCCCCAGCAGGGCGCCGCTCTCCCGCAACAGGGCCGGCAGGCCACCCCGGTCCGCCCCGACCCGTTCCGGGCAGAGCCGTGGCGGGCAGAGCTGCGAGATGCTCTCCTGCGCCTCGATCTGGTAGGCCCCGCCGAACGCGGTGAACAGGTTGCCGGGATGGCGGGCGTGGTGCGGGGCCTGCGCGCCCGTCGGATACCGACCGGTCAACATCGCCGGCAGCGCGTACGGGGTGAATCCGCTGACCGCGCTCGCGTTGCGGTACCAGGTCGACTCCCCGGCCAGCCGGGCGAAGTTCGGGAACCGGCGGGCGTCCAGCGCACCGCGCTCGTCCAGGAGGGACACCAGCGGAAACTCGTCCAGTACCAGCATCACCACCGGCGGGTGGTCCACCCCGGCGACGCCGACCGGACCGCCCGCGCCCCGGCCGGCGGGCAGGACGACGGCCGAGGCGGGTGAGGCGAGGACGAACAGCAGCACGAAGACCAGTGGTCCGGCCGTGGCGACCCGGAGCAGTTGGCCGGTCACCGACCAGCGTCGGTACGCGTACCCGCCGAGCGCGCCGACCAGCAGCGCGGTCACCAGTAGCGGCCAGCCGCGTACCCCGGTGAGGTGCTTGCCCGCCTGTACCGCGAGCGCGGCGAGCAGCAGTCCGAGAGTGCCGGTGTGCAGGGTCGCCCGGACGGACGTCGCGCCGGCTCGCCGGCCGACAAACGCACGGGACAGCCGGCCCGCCAGCATGCCGAGCAGCCGGCCCGCCAGCATGCCGAGCAGCCGGCCCGCCAGCATGCCGAGCAGCGCGCCCACCGCCCACAGCAGCAGCGGTGGGCCGAACGTGACGAGGGCGACCAGCAGCAGGATGTCCCCGGGGTCGGCGCCGTGGAAGAGGAAGAAGTCCGGGCTCCGGCCGGTGATGTCGAGCATCGGCTGGGTGACCACGAGCCCGCAGAGTGCGGCGACCTCGGCCAGCCGCCACAGCTCGGCGCGGCGACCGCCGGACCCGGGCCGGACCTCCACCGCCGGCCCGGACCAGCCCAGGTCAGCCACGTGGTGTCCCGAGGTAGAGGGTCCGGGTCCCGGACGGCAGCTCCAGCCGGTGCTGGACCACACAGCGCTGTTCGAGCAGCCGCTCGAACTCCGCCCGACGGTAGTCCGGGAACAGACCGGCGGACTTGTTGGCCAGCAGACGTACCGCCATCGGGTCGTCCCGATGGACGAACTCGACCACCAGCCGGCCGGCCGCACCCGCCCCGGCGAGGAAACCCACCAGCCAGTCGAGCACCGCCGGCAGCGGCACGTTCCGGCCGATCGCGAGGTGGTGGACCAGCGCCAGGGCGAGCACCGCGTCCGCGTCGGCCCGGGCGGCGAAGGAGGCCCGTTCGACGCTGCCCCAGCCGCCGCCGGGCGAGGGATCGGCCAGGTCCATCACCAGCGGTTGGATCCGTCGTTCGCCGTCCGCGCGCAGCTGACGGTAGAGCTGGTCGGCCACCGCCGGGTCGCCCTCCACCGCCAGCACGTGACCGGCGTACCGGGCGGCGATCCGGGCGTACCGGCCGTCGTTGGCGCCGAGATCCAGCACCCGTCCCGGTCGGCTCGCCCCGGCCAGCGCCTCGACAACGAACCGCTCCTTGGCGGTCCGGTCGTCGGCGGAGTAGGTGCAGGTCTCCCGGTACCCCGACCAGTGGCTCGCCGGGGGTTGCCGGTCGAGTCGACGGACCAGTCGGTCGAGTGAACCGACGGTGGCCAGCACCAGGTCCCGGCTGAAGCCGGCGTCCTTCAGTTGGGCGCGGACGGATCCGCTGCTGGTGTCGGCGTACCGGGCCTGCAGCGTGTCGTGCAGGTGGACGTGTTTCAGTACGCCGGCCCGGAACCGTCGGGTCCCGCCGAAGAGTCCGCGCAGCTGCCCGGCCTCCAGACCGTCGATCCGGGACCGCAGCCAGGGTTGGAAGTCCAGGCCGAGGTGGGCCTGCAGCAGCAGCGGATAGAGCAGGGTCTGGCAGAACTGCCGGTACCCCGCCCAGGGCTCGCCGTCGCGGACCGGCTCGAACGACCCGACGTCGATGAAGACCGGCTCGGCACCCCGCCACTGCAGGTTGTACGCCGAGCCGTCCTTGGTGGTGAAGCCGGCCGGCAGCGCCGCGCGGAGGATCTCCAGGTGCAGCAGTGCCGTGTCGCGCAGCATGCCGAACGACCACTCGTACGGGTACGACACGAACGGGATCCGCTCGTGCCGCAGCACGGTCGACCACCGGCCGACGAGGTCCGCCGGGACGTCGGCCGGGTCCACCGGCTCGGTGCCGCAGACCTTGCCCTCGGCGACCAGCCGGGCGAAGAAGTCATTGCCGGCGAGCCGCCGCCAGTTCTCGGCGGCGGCCGGGTCGAGCCCGCGCAGGATCTGCCCGTCGACGTGCAGGACCTGGTTGGTGGGGTCCCGGAAGGACCCAGGATCGACGCGGAGGCCGGTGCCGGCGGTGGTCCGGGTCGCCGGAGCGGGGTACGGCGCGACCATCGTCGCGGACCTCAGTCCTGCTCGCCGAAGGACTGGCTGCCGGCGGACTGGCCGCCCGAGGACTGCTCGGCGGCGCGTGGGGCCGGCTGCCGACGGAACCGTCCGGTCAGCCGCCGCCAGTAGAGCTTGGCCGCCACCGCCACCCCGGCGACCCCACCGACCAGCGCCTGCACGATGAGGCTGCCGGATCCCGCATCCAGGTAGGCCAGGTTCATCTCCGGCCACCTCCCTTCTCTCCGTCCCCGTGCCGGAGGCCCGCACACCACCCCCGCCGAAGCCCTCGGGTCCGGCCCGACGCGTCCGATTCGTTCAAGACGGCGGCCTGCCGCGATTCCTAGGCTGAACCGATGACACCGACACTAGACGCATTTGGGATGATTGTGGCCGACATGGCCGCTTCGTTGGCGTTCTACCGTCGGCTGGGGCTGGACATCCCGGCGGCGGCGGACCACGAACCACACGCGGAGGTGGTCCTGCCGGGTGGCCTGCGGTTGATGTGGGACACCGTCGAGCTGGTCGACTCCATCGATCCCGGGTACGTCCACCCGACCGGCCACGGACGGATCAGCCTCGCCTTCCGGTGCGCCGACCCGGCCGAGGTGGACGCCACGTACGAGATGATGACCGCCGCCGGCTACCAGGGGCCGCTCAAGCCCTGGGACGCGTTCTGGGGTCAGCGGTACGCCACGCTGCACGACCCGGACGGCAACGGTGTCGACCTCTACGCCGCACTTCCCGGAGCACCGACCCAGGGCTAGCTACCGCTGCCCGACCCGGTCACCGACGAGGGCCCGCAACGACACGCCGGCCAGGCTCCTGATCTCCCGGGACAGGTGTGCCTGGTCGGCGTACCCGGCGATCGCGGCGACCTCGGCGGCCGGCCGGCCCGCGCGGGCCAGCGCCAACGCCCGGCGCATCCGCAGGATCCGGGCCAGCGTCTTCGGCCCGTAGCCGAAGAGCGCGAGGCTGCGCCGGTGCAACTGCCGGGTGCCGAGCCCGAGCGTCCCGGCGGTCGTGGCGACGTCCGCGCCGGTCGCCAGCCCGGTGACCACCGGCGCGGCCAGCGGGTCGGGGCCGCCGGCGGCGAGCAGCCGGTCCCGGGCCGCCGACTCCAGGACCCGGGACGGCAACGGCGCGTCGGCCACCCGCTCGGCCAGCTCCGCCACGGCCGACGCCGGCCAGAGCCGGTCGAGCGGAACCCGCTGGTCCCGCAGCTCGTACGCGGGCAGTCCGAACACGGCGGGGCCGGTGCCGGGTGCGAACCGCAGCCCGACGTAGCGCTCCGGGGTCGTCGCGGTGGCCAGGTGCGCGACCGTGTCCGGCCCGGCCACCAGCAGGCCGTCCCGGCTCGACCAGATCAGGTCCATGCAGCCGTCCGGCAGGATCCGCCCCGGACCGGATCCGACGTCCCGGATGGCCGTCCAGACCACGGCGCCGGCCAGCCCGGACCTCCGCTCCCGATACACGGCCATCAGCTAACCACCCGAACAGGTACGCCTCACCGCGTCGGGCCGCGACTGTAGTCAAGCTGACACGAGGGCGGTCGCCGGGGTGCGAGCCTGCGAGGCATGGCGTGGTTCGCCGGAAAGAAGATCGAGGCCTTCGTCGGGCCGCCGGAGCTCGGCGCCGCCGACAACCTCGAACAGGTCGTCGTCGACTTCGTCGGCGGCGCCCGGGAGAGCCTGGACATCGCGGTCCAGGAACTCGACTCGGAGCCGATCGCCCAGGCGATCCTCGACGCCCGGTTCCGTGGGGTCGGCGTCCGGCTGGTGCTGGAGCAGGACTACCTGCGGACCGCCAGACTGCCCCGGGTGACCGCCCGGCCGGGTGAGGCGGAGTCGGACGCCCTGCACCGGGCACAGTGGGAGCCCGAGGGCGGGGCCCGCAGCCTCGAACCGAACCGGCGGATCGTGTCCGCGCTGCTGCGCTGCGACGTCGACGTCAAGGCCGACTACAACCCGGCGATCTTCCACCAGAAGTTCGCCGTCCGGGACTACCGGGGCCGGGCCGGGCCCCGCTCGGCGGTGCTCACCGGTTCGGCGAACTTCACCGGCACCGACTGCCACCGCAACCTGAACCACCTGGTGGTCCTCCACGACGCCCGGATCTGCCGGGAGTACGCCGACGAGTTCGGCCGGCTCCGCCAGGGCCGGTTCGGTCGGGGCGAGCACGGCCGGGTGCCGAGCGCGTACCAGGTCGGGGGTGTGCCGGTGAAGGTGCTCTTCGCCCCGGACCACGCCCCGGAGTTGGAGATCATGAAGCAGATGCTGAAGGCGTCCACCCGGGTCGACTTCGCGATCTTCACCTTCTCCGGCTCGTCCGGGATCGACGACGCGATGATCGCGTTGGCCGCTGCCGGACGTACCGTGACCGGGGTGGTGGATCCCGGGCAGGGCATGCAGAAGTGGGCCGCCACCCACGAACTCGACCGGGCCGGAATCGCGCTGTACGCCCCGGTCCGCTCCCCCGCCTTCGGCAAACTGCACCACAAGCTGATGGTGATCGACGAGTCGGTGGTGATCGCCGGGTCGTTCAACTACACGGCGCCGGCGAACCAGTTCAACGACGAGAACATCGTCGTGATCGGCAGCCCGTACGCCGACCTGCCCCGCCGGGAGGGCGGACCCACCGACCTCGCCCGCTGCGCGGAGATCGCCACTTTCTTCCGCTCCGAGATCGAACGGATCGAATCCACCAGCCAGCGGTTCCTTGGCTAGCGTCGCGGCGGGCCGGGTCGTAGGCGCCACTGTCGGTCCATGGTGACGCGGGCCATAGGCGAGCCCTGTCAGGAATCCGGGGGCTGTCCCGTTCAGAGGGCACGCGAACAGACGGGAGCACGACCATGCGACACCGCATCATCGTCCTCGGGGCCGGCTACGCCGGAGCCTCGGCGGCCGGATACCTGGCCCGCCACCTCCACCCCGACGACGTCGAGATCACCGTCGTCAACCCCGAGCCCGACTTTGTCGAACGGATCCGTCTGCACCAGGTCGCCGCCGGCCGGGACCTGCGTCGTCTCGGGTTGGCGGAGATGTTCGCGGGCACAGGCATCCGGCTGCGCCTGGCCCGCGTCACCGCCGTCGACGCCGGGCAGCGGATCGTCACCGTGGCCGACGACGACGGTGGCGACCGGATCGGGTACGACACCCTCCTCTACACACTCGGCAGCACAATCGGCGACCACGGCGTTCCGGGCGTACACGAGCACGCGTACCACGTCGCCGGACGGCCGGCGGCGTTGCGCCTGCGCCATCGCCTGGATGAGCTTGGTGACGACGGCACGGTGGTGGTCGTCGGCGGGAACCTGACCGGGATCGAGGTCGCGACCGAGATCGCCGAATCCCGACCCGGACTCCGGGTCATCCTCACGACCAGCGGCGAACTGGGCGGTTGGCTGGATCCGAAGAGCCGCCGTCACCTGCGGCGCGCCTTCGACCGGTTCCGCATCGGCGTCCACGAACACCGCACCATCGCCCGCGTCGAGAAGACCGGTGGCATCGCCACCGACGGCACCGTGTTCGCCGCCGACGTGACCGTGTGGGCGGCCGGCTTCGCCGTTCACCCGATCGCCGCCGCCAGCGGACTCGCGGTCGAGGAAGACGGCCGGATCACCGTCGACCGGATGATGCGGTCGGTCTCGCACCCCGGGGTCTACGCCGCCGGTGACAGCGCCTACGCCATCGGCGACAACGGTCGACCGCTGCCGATGTCCTGCGCCTCGGCCGGATTCACCAGAATGCAGGCGACGGCCGCGATAATCGGGGACCTCACCGGTCGGAAGATCGCGACGACCTCGCTCGGCTACCTCGGCAACTGCATCGGTCTCGGCGGGCAGGACGCGATCTTCCAGGGGGTCGACGGCGAGGCGCGGTCGAAGTCCTGGTCACTGCGCGGCCGTCCGGCCGCACGCGTCAAGGCGGGCGTACTCAGGGGCACCGCCTGGGCCGTCGGCAACCCGACCTTCGGACTGCCGACCCGCAGGCACCGGCTGGCCACCTCGCCCCGCCGCTCCACCCAGGTGGTCACTGGCTAGCGTGGCCCGCATGGAACCCGCCGCCGTGGAGCGTTTCGAGGCCAACCGGGACCGGTTGGCCTCGCTCGCGTACCGCCTGCTCGGCTCGGCCACCGACGCCGAGGACACGGTCCAGGACGCGTTCCTGCGCTGGCATGGCGCCGACCGGGAACACATCGACGTCCCCGAGGCGTGGCTGACCAAGGTGGTCACCAACCTCGCCCTCGACCGGCTCCGTTCGGCGAGGACGCGACGCGAACGCGCGGTCGGCGCCTGGCTACCCGAACCGCTGCTCGACGGCGACCCGATGCTGGGCCCGGCCGACGCCGCCGAACAGCGCGAATCGGTGACGCTGGCGGTGCTGACGCTCATGGAGAGCCTCCCGCCGGTCGAGCGGGCCGTCTACGTCCTGTGTGAGGCGTTCCGTTACCGCCACGCCGAGATCGCCGAGATCCTCGACATCACCGAATCCGCGAGCCAGCAGCACGCCCACCGGGCCCGGCGCCGGGTCGCCACCGCGCGCGTCGCCAGCGTGGTCGACGGCGCCGCCGCCCGCCGAATCGTCGCGGCGTTCATCGACGCCGCCGCCTCCGGCCGTACCGAACGGCTGGTGGCGTTGCTCACCGACGACGCGACCGGGGTCTCCGACGGCGCCGGGCAGGCCGACGGGAAACTGCTGCGCTACTCGGGTCCCGAGCGGATCGCCGCCGCGCTGCGCGCCGGCTTGAGGCCGACTCCGGCCAAGCGGAGGCTGGTTGGCGGCTCCCCCTCGATATACGCCGGCGTGGTCAACGGCTCCCCGGCCATCATCGCCGCGCTGCACGACCGGGTGGTGGGCGTGGTGGTCCTGGACGTCCGCGAGAACCGGGTCGCGGTCGTACGCGGCATCGCCGCCCCGGGCCGCCTTCGCCGCCTCGGCGAGCAGTGGCGGCGCCGCGAGCACGACGATCCGCTCGTCGAGTCGTGGTGACCCGAACCATCCGACGCGGCGGGCGAGGCTCGTCGACCGGGCTGACCGACCGCGACCTCACCCGGGTGCCCCGCCGTTGATCGCGTACGACGCCTCCGGTGTGGTTTCCCCGGCCGCGTCCCCAACGGCCAACGCGGTCAGCACGGCGGCGATCGCCGGATGGACCGGACCGGCGCCGCGTGGTCGGGTGACCGCGAAGATCCGGCGGCCGGTGACCGGCCGGACCAGTGGCTCGGTGTGCACCCCGGGCGGTACGTTGCGCAGCGCCATCCCCGGCACCAGGGCGGCACCGAGCCCGGCCGCGACCAGGTCGAGAGTGAGCGCGAAGTCGATCGCCCGGTGTCGGATGTCGGGCTCGAATCCGGCGAGGTGACAGGCGTGCAGCGTGGACCGGCCGCACGGGGTGTGTGTCGCGCTGGCAACCCACGGCACGTCGGCGAGATCGCCAAGGCGGCCGGTGCGCAGACCCCAGCCGACCGGCGTGATCAGATGCATCGGGTCGGTCGCTACCGGGTACCGGTCCAGCTCGGCGGTGGCGATGCCGGGGACGTGGTCGTACTCCTGGAGAATCGCGATGTCCAGGGTGGCGGAGCGGAGGTCCAGCCGGCTCTGCTCGTCCTCGGCCTCACTCACCCGTACGTCGAGGTCGGGGTGCGCGGCCATCGCCCGGGCGGCGGCCGGGGCGACCAGCGCACCGGCCGCGGACGGGAAAGACCCGACCCGAACGGTCCCGGCGACCCGCCAGTGCGCCACCGCCAGCCCGGTCACCGCCTGCTCCACCGCGCCCAGGATCCGCTCCGCGTGCCCGGCGAGCAGCTGCCCGGCGGGAGTCAGCACGACACCCCGGCCGGAGCGTTCGACCAGCGGATAGCCGGCCTCCCGGGCGAGCTGGGCAAGCTGCTGGGAGACCGCGGACGGGGTGACGTGCAGCGCCGCCGCAGCCGCGGTGACGCCGCCCCGCAGCGCCACCTCGTGCAGTACCCTCAGCCGCCGGACGTCCAGATCCATGCAGCAACGCTACACAGTCGATTAAGAATCTTGAACTGGACCTTAAGCCGGTACACCGGCACCGTTGGGCCATGAGATTCACGCACCGTGCACAGGCAGTTCTGGTCGCCGCCCTCTGGGGCGTCAACTTCGTGGTCATCGAGGTCGGACTGCGAGAGCTTCCGCCGCTGGTGTTGACCGCACTGCGGTTCGTCGCCGCCGCCCTGCCGCTGGTGTTCCTGGTCCCCCGCCCCACCGCGCGGCTACGGTACGTGATCGGATACGGCCTGCTGCTCGGCGTCTGCAAGTTCGGCGTGCTCTTCACCGCGATCCACCTCGGCATGCCGGCCGGGCTCGCCTCCCTGGTGCTGCAGACCCAGGCCCTGGTGTCGGTGCTGCTCGCCGCCGTCCTGCTGGGCGAGCGACCGTCGGGCGGCCAGATCGCCGGGGTGCTCACCGGTTCGGCCGGCATCGCCCTGCTCGCCGCCGGTGGCGGCGGGCACGCCACCGCGATCGGTTTTGTCCTCACCCTCGTCGCCGCGCTCTGCTGGGCCGTGGCGAACGTCGTGGTCCGGGCCAGCGGCGAGACCAGGCCACTGTCGCTGCTGGCCTGGTCGAGCCTGGTCCCGCCACTGCCGCTGCTCGGCCTGGCCGGAATCGTCGACGGCCCGAAGGCGGTGCTCGACGCGGTGACCGGGCTGAGCTGGACCGGGATTCTGGCCATCGGCTACGTCGGCTACCTCTCCACCCTGGTCGGCTTCGGCCTGTGGAACCGGCTCATCGCCGAGTACTCGGTGGCCCGGGTGGCACCGTTCAGCCTGCTCGTACCGGTCTTCGGCATCGCCGCCGCCCGACTGTTCCTGGACGAGCCGATCACCTGGACGGAGATCATGGCCGGCGCGGTCGTACTGGTCGGGCTGGCCTTGGTGATGCGCGCCCGGACTGGTCGGAAGGCCGCCACGGCGGCGACGCCCGATCCGGTCGACAGCGACGCCCGTACGGCAGCCGGCGCGGCTCTGGTACGAGCCGAATCCGCTGGTACGGATCTACTGCGCTGATCGTCGGCGCAGTGTCGGGCGGGTCGGCGGGTTGGGACAGAAGATTCCTGATCCCTTGGTCGGGGTTCGAGTCCCGCCCGCCCGACCAACAGCTGCTACGACCTGCTGCTATGCGGATCGTTCGCGGTCCCACCCGGAAAGATTGTCGATGACCTTGAGCGGGCGAAGCGCAGCTCCGGCGTAATGTACGGCACGATCAATCGGCGCCGCACTCGGAGACCTTGAATTTACGGCAGTCGGCTGACACCTAACGCGGCGGTCGAGAAAGGTGCTCTAGCCCGGCTTAGAGCATCATTCGCTTGGCGCCGCAAGCCACCACAATGGGGCGTCGGGGCGGGAATCAGCCTTTGCGTCGTCCCATGAGGTCGAATCCAGGCTTCATGAGGCCAACAAGTCGAAGTGCATACCCGCAAGAAAAAGCCAGAGCGCCATCCAACGGAACTTGTGCCCCGGCCGGGCAATGCCGATCACGTCGGCGAAGAGACACAAGATCCGGGCGCAGCCGGAGTGCCAGGCTGCCAGTAAGGATCCGCCTAGACGCCAGTCCTCTAACGGCAGTGCGCCGATGGTGACGCTCACAAAAAATACGGCGACCACAATGGGTACGGATATCCATCGACTCAGCGCCGTGGAGGCCAGGGCCATGCCCACGGCTACGGTGGCAAGCATCGCCATCTGCAGGCCGAGAAGGCCGAAAATGCTGCTGCGCGCCCGAAACCGGTAAGCAACCTCACTCGACCATCCCCGCCCACCTGGACCGAACTGTCCGGCAAGGAAGCTATCGATGCGCTCGCGGATGTATCGCGAGAGTTCCGCACCACTCCATTCTTCCTTGGCCGCCTCGGCATGCAGTCTACTCAGAAGTTCGGCGACATCGGCTTTGCCGACTAGGTTCGCCGTCTCCTCGGAAACGGTGATGCTTGGCTTGACTCGCAGAGACGAGATGTCGACAGTCGCGCCCCCTCGCGCCCCCAGGTACTTCATTTCCACGATGCACGCGGCGAGCTCTTCACGAACGCCGTACACCCTGGCACGGTACCTTTCTACCGGCGCCAGAAGACTGAGCTCGCGCCCTCTGCGGTCAAGTTTGACCGCAGATCGCCGCAGCCGATCTAGATTGATTAGATCGAGTATCACGGCGAGCCCGGCTAAAAGCTGGAGGCCCTTCCCTATGCGACTCCAGATCAGCATCGGGCACGACCACAGTCGCATGTTCATAGTGGACTTCCCGGACCACCATGCTGCCCATACATCGCCGAGATTGGTCATGATCAGCAACATGAAGTAGGCTAGGAGGAAGAGAAGGCAAGCCCATGCCAGCTTCCGGTCAGCGGTAGCGGCCATCTGGCCATGGTAGCGAGATGGCGCAATACAACTGGCACCTCATTCTGGCTGACGAGGGGCGCCGGACACGACGAATGAGCCATTTCACCATGGGTAGCCGGCATCCAGCCCTTGATCGTCTTCGCCAGGATGGCATCCTGGTCGGCTTGGAGAACGGGGATGGCCTGCACGATTCGGGTGGTGCGGCGGGGCAGCAACGGACCTTGACCAGGACTTCCAGGTCTTGAGGGTGGAAACGGCGTTCGCCCAAGGCTTGGATCTTCGCGGGTGCCGGTTGACGGACTTCTGGCGGGACAGGCAGGTACGGCGACGTGGCGTCCGGTTCGGCCTGAGACTCCGCGCCCAGTTCGTGGCCTGGGCGGGTTACCGCTCCGGCGAGCACCATCGCGGCTCGGGTGACGCTGGTTCAGATCCGCATCCGAACTCCCTTCTGATCAAGGAGGGTGTTCACCCCAGGACGGGGTGGTCTACATGCCGGTGATCCGGTGGAGGTCCGCGTCGGATGGCACCGCTTCGGTGACCTGCTCGGCCGTTTCAGGCACTGGTTCGCCGACCTGTCCGAGCCACGCCGTGGCCAGGTCCGCGCGATCGCAGTCCGGCACTCCGCACGGGGCACAGCCGCCGGCAGGCTGTGGCCAGTGCGCGGCCAAGACCTGTCGTGCTACGACCGTGACCAGGGCCGTGCCGTCGGGCGAAGGCGGTGGCCGGTCGTTCAGGGCCGCCACGCCCAGGGCCCACTCGGCACCCAGGCACCAGGTGTCCTGGCAGTACAGGCAGTCGCGCCCCTCCGCGTGGGCGATGATGATCTCGTGGGCGAGCCGCACCGCCGGGCCAAGCGCCGTCATCGAGTTCTCCGATCACAACTCGGGCAGCCGCAGTGAACGACCCGCAAGCTCCCGACCTCGACAATCTGCCAGGGGCCAGCACACCGGTGCGCCGCCGGCTGTCCGTCAGGCTGCCGGATGGCGAGCCGGTCGGCGATGCCACACGATATGCAGAGCCGGAGCCGGGCGGTCACGACAGCCGTCCCAGCGCGGTCGAGACGTGGCCAGCGCGGATCTCCGGTCGAGCACCGCCGAGGAGGGCCGCGACCGCCAGGTGCCGGCGGTACACCTCACGGGCCCACTCCACAGCCAGGCAGCCAGCTCCGTCGCGGCGACAGTTCGCGCAGGGGCGGGTCCGGTGCGCACCGAGGGTCAAGGCCGCGATGGCGTACTCAGTGCCGGAAGACCCGTCGTCGGCGAGCGCGTTCATCGCTGCTCCTCGATAGTCGGTGGGGCCGTCCAATGCCGGATCACGGCGTCGACCCGGCGACAGTGGTCGGCGCGGTTGTCAGCCGCGAGCACCCACGTCCGCGCTCGCCACTCCGGGTCATGGTCCGGCGGGGGCGCCGGCGTCGGAGCGGTCACGGCCGTACCCGATACTGCCGCCGCTGCCCGAACGTAAGCAGTGGCAGCCCTTCGACCAGGGTCGGCCCGGCCCAGTCGGGCAGCGGCTCGCGCTGGCCGCGAGCCAACTCGAGAACCCGTTGCTGTGCGGCGGCAGCCTCCTCTGCCTGGTGGGCCGCCCCCCGGATGGTTGCGACATCGTGTCGCACGGCTCGCGCCGCCCACCAGCGTGCGATTCGCTTATGCACCCGTACCTCCATAGTGGGAGGGCGCGGCAGCCGAAAGTGGACGCCGGGGCCCTCTCCGGGGCCAGGACCGGCGCGCCGGAGGACGCGCGCACCGAGCCTGGCGGCTGACGGGCGCGACGCGGACCACCAGCGACTGATGGAGGTCGGCTACCGCGCCCAGCTTTCACGCCGCTCAATCAATCGGACGACGTAGACGTAGCGTGACCGGTACCGTTACGTACAGACAGTTGTGAGCAGTGGGCCCACAGGACAGCCCACACCCCCTGGGGAGCAGGAGTGTCTACCTTCGGGTCCGCCCTACGTGCCGCAAGAGTCAGCCGTGGTCTGTCGCTCCGAGCCATGTCTCGGCTGGTCAACTGGGACTTCGGCTATCTCGGACAGATCGAGCGAGGTGCGCGCGAACCAACCGCCAAACTCGCCGCTGCCTGTGACAAGGCCCTCGACGCTGGTGGCAGGCTGATAGCTGCGTACGAGCGGCAAACAGGCGAGGCAGACATGCAGAGGCGAACCGTCCTCAGGGCGCTCAGCGTGACGGCTGTCGGCATTGGACGGCCGGTGGTGGCTCTCGAAGCGTTGCGACACGGACTTAGTGCGACGGTCGACAACCACGTCGACGAGTGGAACAGGCTCGTTGCCGATTACGGCTACGACTACTACACAACCCCCGCTGACGATCTGATGGCCCAGGCCACCGCTGACCTCGCCGTTCTGCAGGCTGTAATAGCCGCCGATGCTACGGACCGGCAGGTCGAGCTGCTGCGGGTGGCCGCGCGTCTGTCCGTGATCGTCGCCCTCGGGCTGGTTGCTTCTGGTCAACCACATCTTGCCCGCCGTTGGTGGTCGACCGCGGACCAGCTCGCCGACCAGTCCGATGATCCAGACACTCAGGTGCTGACGCGGGCGTGGGCCACGGTCAACGGATGCTACGACGGCCGCCCGCTTGCTCAGGCGATCGCGGTATCGGACAAAGCACTGCCCCTTGCCGGGTCTCGGCCGACCGCCGCGACCTGCGGGCTTCTTGCCGGCCGAGCGCAGGCCCTCGCCCTCGCCGGTCGGCACGCCGAAGCGACCACCACGGTCGAGCAACTGGCCGAGGTCACCGAACGCCTACCTGACACGGTCGTGGGCGAGGTCGAGTCGCTGTGGGGTTGGCCGGAGCACCGGCTGCGACACACCGAGTCGTACGTTTACACCTACACCGGGGCGTTGACCAAGGCGGAGGCGGCGCAGGACCGCGCGTTGGAGCTGTATCCGAGGAGCCACGTTCGTCTCCGCACTCAGGTCCAGCTGCACCGGGCGTCGTGCCTGATTCAGGGCGGACATGTGTCGGACGGGCTCCGCTATGCGGCAGATCTGATCGACGCTCTGCCGGCGGAACATCACAACGAGGTGCTCTACTCGGTCGCACGACAGGTGACGACCGTCGTGCCATCAACTGAGCAGCGGCAGCCACTGTTCGGGGAGTTGACCGCCCGTGTGGGCGGCTAACATCCCGTCGGTGACCGTCAACTACACCATGTTGGCTGGCGCTGCCGTTGCGCCGTTCATTCCCGCCCTTGTCGACCTCTACGCCATCGTGTACGCGGAGCCGCCGTACGAGGAAGGGCCGGATCAGGTGGCGCGGTTCGCGGCGAGCTTGCCTGACGAGGCTGGCCGTCCCGGGTTCACTGTCGTCACGGCCATCCAGGAAGACAACCTGGTAGGCGCCGCGTACGGATGGACGATGCAGGCTGGCGTGTGGTGGTCACGCGCCGACGCCGAGCCAGATCGAGAGCTGCTGGCGGCGAGCAAGGTTGCGGTCATGGAATGGATCGTCCATCCCGACCATCGCCGGCAGGGCATCGGCGCTGAGCTGATGAGGCTTCTCCTCGTCGGCCGGTCCGAGGCGTGGGCAACCCTCGCATCTGATCCGCGATCGGTTGCCCATCGCCTCTATGAGCGGGCCGGCTGGCGGAAGGTTGGCACGTCGCATCTTCCGTGGGGGCCGGTCATGGATCTGCTCGTGCTGCCGTTGCCGGTCTGATCGCGCGGAAGGCGGGATCTGGCCGACACGCCCCGAACGGAGACTGCCGGCTCAGGGCTGGAAGCGGTAGCCCATGCCCGGCTCGGTGAGCAGGTGCCGGGGGCGGGCCGGATCGTCCTCCAGCTTACGCCGCAACTGCGCCAGGTACTGCCGCAGGTAGTTCGTCTCGGACTGGTACTGCGGCCCCCACACCTCGTGCAGCAGCTGGCGTTGGCTGACCAGTCGGCCCGGGTTGCGGACCAGGATCTCCAGCAGGTGCCACTCGGTGGGGGTGAGCCGGACCTCGCGCTCGTCGTCGGCCCGGACCGCGTGCGCGGCGAGGTCCACCGTGTGCCGGCCGATCCGGACCGCCGGGACCTCCTCGCCGGCCCCGACCGCCCGTCGGGTCACCGCGCGGATCCGGGCCAGCAGCTCGTCGACCCCGAACGGTTTGGTCACGTAGTCGTCGGCCCCGGCGTCCAACGCGGCGACCTTGTCCTGGCTGCCGGCGCGCCCGGAGAGCACGATGATCGGCACCCGGGTCCAGCCGCGCAGCCCCCGAATGACCTCCACCCCGTCCATGTCCGGCAGTCCGAGGTCGAGCACCACCAGGTCGGGACGGTGGCTGGCGGCCAACCGCAGCGCGTTCGCCCCGTCGGCGGCCACCTCCACGTCGTACCGCCGGGCCCGCAGGTTGATCCGCAGCGCGCGCAGGATCTGCGGCTCGTCGTCCACCACCAGTACCCGGGTCACCCGACCCCCTCCTCGTCCGCCACCGGCAGCCGCAGCACCATGGTCAGTCCCCCGCCGGGGGTCTCCTCCGGCTCCAGCGTGCCGCCCATCGCCTCGGCCAGGCCCCGGGACAGCGCCAGCCCGAGCCCGACCCCGGCGTGGTTGTCCCGGTCCCCCTCCCGCTGGAACGGCAGGAAGACCCGCTCCCACCGGTCCCGGGGCAGGCCCGGACCCTGGTCGACCACCCGCAGCTCGACGAAGCCGCCGTGGGTGCTGGCGCTGATCGTCGGCGGCCGGTCCGCCGGGCTGAACCGCAGGGCGTTGGCGACCAGGTTCACCAGCACCCGCTCCAGCAGGCCGGGGTCGGAGCGGACCGCCGGCAGCCGCGCCGGCAGGTTCACCCGGACCTGTCCGGACGCCGGGCCCAGCTCGTCGAGGGCCGACGGCACGACCTCCTCCACCCCGAAGGTGGCCGGACGCAGGCCGAGCGCGCCGGCCTGCAACCGGCTCATGTCCAGCAGGTTGGCGACCAGCCGGCCGAGCCGGTCCAGCGACTCCTCGGCGGTGGCCAGCAGTTCGGCCCGGTCGTCGGCGTCGAACTCGACGTCGGCGCTGCGCAGGCTGGTCACCGCCGCCTTGGCCGAGGCGAGCGGGGTACGCAGGTCGTGGCTGACCGCGGCGAGCAGCGCGGTGCGCATCCGGTCCGCCTCGGCGATCGGCCGGGCCGCCGCCGCCTCCTCGGCCAGCCGCTCCTGCCGCAGCGCGACCGCGGCCTGGGCGGCGAACGCCGCCACGATGCGCCGGTCCGCCGCCGGCAGGACCCGTCCGCGCAGCACCAGGGTGAGTTGGTCGTCGACGCGTACCTCGGCGTCCCCGGCGGCCGGGGTGCCGCAGGGGTCCGTGCCGACGTTGGCGGCGACCCGCCAGGCGCGCGGGTCACGCTGCCGGTCCGGGCTGTCGGGCGCGTCCGGTAGCCGCTCCAGCAGGGTGACCGAGCTCAGGCCGAACGTATCCCGCAACCGGTCCAGCAGGGCGGTGAGCGGTCGCTCGCCGCGCAACACCCCACCGGCGACGGTGGCGAGCAGTTGTGCCTCGGCGCTGGCCCGGGCCGCCTCCCGGGTACGCCGGGCGGCCAGGTCCACCACCCCGCTGACCGAGACGGCGACCAGCAGGAAGACGCCCAGCGCCAGCAGGTTCTCCCGGGCCGAGATGGTCAGGGTGTGGATCGGCGGGGTGAAGAAAAAATTGATCAGGATCGAGCCGCTGACCGCGGCGAGCAGCGCCGGCCACAACCCACCGACGAGCGCCACCCCGACCACCGCGGCGAGGAAGAGCAGCAGGTCGCTGGTGAGCGAGAGTTCGTCGCTGAGCAGCCAGAGCAGGTACGTCAGCAGAGGGATGCCGGCGACGGCCAGTCCGAAGCCGATCAGCCGACGCCGGGCGGAGAGCGCCGCCGGCACCGGCCCGGAGCGACGGCCCTGTCCGGCCTGCTCGTGCGTCACCAGGTGTACGTCGATCGGCCCGGACAGCGCCGTGGTGGTCGAGCCGACCCCCGGGGAGAGGATCCGGGCCAGCCGCCCCCGCCGGCTCGCGCCGAGCACGATCTGGGTCGCGTTCACTCCTTGGGCGAAGTCCAGCAGCGCCGCCGGGATGTCGCTGCCGACCGCCTGGTGGTACGTCCCGCCGAGCCGCTCCACCAGCAGCCGCTGCCGACTCAGCATCGCCGGGTCGGCGCCGCGCAGCCCGTCACTGCGGGAGACGTGGATCGCCAGCAGCTCGGCGCCCTTGCTCCGGGCGGCGATCCGGGCGGCCCGGCGGATCAGCGTCTCCCCCTCAGCTCCCCCGGTGAGGCCGACCACGACCCGCTCCCGGGTCTCCCAGGTGGCCGCGATGCCCTGGTCGGCCCGGTACCGGTCGAGCTGGTCCTCGACCTGGTCGGCGAGCCAGAGCAGGGCGAGTTCCCGCAGCGCGGTGAGGTTGCCGATCCGGAAGTAGTTGGCCAGCGCGGCGTCGATCTTGTCCGGCGCGTAGATGTTGCCGTGCGCCATCCGTCGGCGCAGCGCCTCCGGGGTCATGTCGACCAGCTCGACCTGCTCGGCGGCCCGGACCACCCCGTCCGGCACGGTCTCCCGCTGCACGACGCCGGTGATCTGTTCGACCACGTCGTTGAGCGACTCCAGGTGCTGAACGTTCACCGTCGACAGCACGTCGATCCCGGCGTCGAGCAGTTCCTGGACGTCCTGCCAGCGCTTGGCGTTGCGCGATCCGGGGACGTTGGTGTGCGCGAGTTCGTCGACCACCGCCACCTCGGGCCGCCGGGCCAGCAGCGCGTCGAGGTCCAGCTCGGTGAGGTCGACGTCGCGGTAGCGGACCGCCCGACGGGGCAGCACCGGCAGGTCGCCGAGCATCGCCGTGGTGTGCCGGCGGCCGTGGGTCTCGACCAGACCCACGACCACGTCCGTCCCGCGCGCGGCCCGCCGCTGCGCCTCCTCCAGCATCGCGTACGTCTTGCCGACGCCGGGGGCGGCCCCGAGGTAGATGCGCAGCTGCCCGCGTGTCACCTGTTGATCCTGCCGCATCGTCCGGGACCGCCCACCGTCAACTCAGCCACCGACCGGCAGCTCACGGTCCAGGGCGAGGTTGAGCTCCAGCACGTTGACCCGGGGTTCGCCGAGGAAACCGAGGCCCCGGCCGCTGGTGTGCGCGTCGACGAGCCGCCGTACCGCCTCCGGGGTGGTGTGCCGTTCCCGGGCGACCCGGGCGACCTGGATCCGGGCGTACGCCGGGCTGATGTCCGGGTCGAGGCCGCTGCCGCTGGCGGCGACCGCGTCGGCCGGCACTGCGGGCCGGTCCGGTGCGTCCCCCCGGACCGGGGTGACCACGCCGCCGGAGTAGTCCTGGCCCGGCACCGCGCACTCCACCGCGACGCCGCCGAAGGTGGCGACGAACGGGGTGGCCGGGCAGGCCTGGTTGACGCTGACCGCCCGGGTCACCGGGCCGGTCAGGCCGTCGGCGTGGAAGACCCTCAGCACCGCACCGACCCCGTCCGGGGTGCAGAACGGCCGGCTGCCGTCGACGCCGTCCAGCTCACCGACCGCCTTGCTCCGGGCGCAGACCTGGGTGAGCAGGCTCTGGCTGCCCTCGTCGGGGTTTCCCTCCTCGTCGACCGCGCCGGGCACCGGCAGGGTGTCCTCCACGCTCTCCGGTCCGAGGTTGCTGGCCGAGGTGGAGGTGGGGTCGTAGCCGTCCCCGGCGGCCGAGGGGCGGGACTGGAAGTAGCGCGGGATCGGGTTGCCGTCCGGATCGGTGAAGAGCTGGCCGATCAGCCGGCTGCCGACCGGCGTGCCGTCGGCGGTGTGCACCAGCGAGCCCTCGGCCCGGTCGTTCAGGCCGGGCAACTGCCCGACCCCGACCATGACCAGCGGGTACGCCAGTCCGAGCAGCACCGTGAAGACCAGGACCGCACGGAACGCGGCCAGGTGTTGGGACAACCAACTTGGCAGGCGCAGGGCGCCGGAAGTGCGCATCACGAGATCCCTGGGATGAACTGGATGATGAGATCGATGGCTTTGATGCCGACGAACGGGGCGACGATGCCGCCGAGGCCGTACAGCCACAGGTTGCGGGTCAGCAGTCTGCTGGCGCTGCTCGGCCGGTACCGGACCCCACGCAGGGCGAGCGGGATCAGCGCCACGATGATGATCGCGTTGAAGATCACCGCGGCGAGGATCGCCGAGCCAGGACTGGACAGCCGCATGATGTTCAGGGCGTCCAGGCTCGGGTAGATCCCGGCGAACATGGCCGGGATGATCGCGAAGTACTTGGCGATGTCGTTGGCGATCGAGAACGTCGTCAACGCCCCCCGGGTGATCAGCAACTGCTTGCCGATCTCGACGATCTCGATCAGCTTCGTCGGGTCGGAGTCGAGGTCGACCATGTTGCCGGCCTCTTTGGCCGCCGTGGTGCCGGTGTTCATCGCCACCCCGACGTCGGCCTGGGCCAGCGCGGGTGCGTCGTTGGTACCGTCACCGGTCATCGCGACCAGGCGGCCGCCCTCCTGCTCCTTCTTGATCAGGGCGAGCTTGTCCTCCGGTGTCGCCTCGGCCAGGAAGTCGTCCACCCCGGCCTCGTCCGCGATGGCCTTGGCGGTCCGCGGGTTGTCACCGGTGATCATGACGGTCCGGATGCCCATCCGGCGCATCTCGTCGAACCGTTCCCGCATCCCCGACTTGACCACGTCCTTGAGGTGGATCACCCCGAGGGTGCGGGCCGGGGAACCGTCGACGTGTTCGGCCACCACCAGCGGGGTACCCCCGCCGCCGCTGATCCCGTCGACGATGTCGCCGACCTGGTCGGTCGGGTGACCGCCGTTGTCGCGTACCCACTTCATCACCGCCGCCGCGGCGCCCTTGCGGATCCGCCGGGTCGGCCCGCTGGCCCCGCCGTCGACTCCTGCGTCCGGGGTCAGGTCGATGCCGGACATCCGGGTCTGGGCGGTGAACGGTACGAAGGTCGCGTGCGGCATCAGGCCGGGCTCCCGTTCACGCAGCCCGTACGCGTTCTTCGCCAGCACCACCACCGAGCGCCCCTCGGGGGTCTCGTCGGCCAGGCTGGAGAGCTGGGCCGCGTCGGCGACCTCCTCGGCCGCCACCCCGTCCACCGGGACGAACTCGGCCGCCTGCCGGTTGCCCAGGGTGATCGTCCCGGTCTTGTCCAGCAGCAGGGTGTTGACGTCGCCGGCCGCCTCGACCGCCCGGCCGCTCATCGCCAGCACGTTGCGCTGGACGAGCCGGTCCATCCCGGCGATGCCGATCGCCGAGAGCAGCGCCCCGATGGTGGTCGGGATCAGGCAGACCAGCAGCGAGACCAGCACGATGCCGGTGACCCCGTGCGCGTTGATCGCGGTGGTGTCCGGCGCCGCCGCCTGGAACGCCTTCGAGAAGATCGCCAGCGGCTGCAGGGTGACCACCGCCATCAGGAAGATGATGGTGAGCGCGGCGAGCAGGATGTTCAGCGCGATCTCGTTCGGGGTCTTCTGCCGGTTCGCCCCCTCGACCAGGGCGATCATCCGGTCGACGAAACTCTGCCCCGGCTGCTGGGTGATCCGGACGACGATCCGGTCGGAGAGCACCCGGGTACCGCCGGTCACCGCGCTGCGGTCCCCGCCGGACTCCCGGATGACCGGGGCGGACTCGCCGGTGATCGCCGACTCGTCCACACTGGCGATCCCCTCGACGACGTCACCGTCGCCGGGGATGGTCTGCCCCGCCTCGACCAGTACGACGTCGCCGTGCCGCAGGTCGGTGGCGGCGACCGCCTCCTCGCGGTAGCCACCCGCCCGGGCCCCCGGCGACCAGCCGGTGAGCCGGGTCGCCACGGTGTCCCGTTTCGCCTGGCGCAGGGTCGCGGCCTGGGCCTTGCCCCGGCCCTCGGCGACCGCCTCGGCGAGGTTGGCGAAGACCACCGTCAGCCAGAGCCAGACGGTGACCGCCCAGGCGAAGACGGAGGGGTCGGCGATCGCCAGCACCGTGGTGAAGACCGCGCCGACCTCGACGATCAGCATCACCGGGTTACGCCACAGGGTCGCCGGGTTGAGTTTGCGTACCGCGTCCGGCAGCGAGCGGAGCAGCTGCCGGGGATCCAACAGCCCACCGCCGACCCGGCCACCGGAGCGGTGACCGGAGGACGGCAGCCCACCAGACGGGGCGGGCACCACCGGGCTGACAGTCATTGTCCCTTTCCTCATCATGTCGTGGAGAAATCCGCGCATCGGGCTCACAACCCTTCGGCCAGCGGGCCGAGGGCCAGGGCGGGCAGGAAGGTCAGCGCCACCAGGACCACCGTGACCCCGACGACCAGTCCGACGAAGAGCGGCCGGTGGGTGGGCAGGGTGCCCTCGGAGGCCGGCACCGGCTTCTGCCGGGCCAGCGCGCCGGCCAGGCCGAGCACGAAGATGATCGGCAGGAACCGACCGAGCAGCATGCAGAGCCCGAGGGCGGTGTCCCACCAGGGGGTGTTCACGGTGATGCCGGCGAAGGCCGAACCGTTGTTGTTGCTCGCCGAGGTGAAGGCGTAGAGCACCTCGCTGAGGCCGTGTGGCCCGACGTTCAGCGCCGTCGTGTTGTTGCCGGTCGCGAACGCCGCCGCGGTGCCGATCAGCACCAGCATCGGGGTGATCAGGAAGTAGAGCGAGGCGAACTTGATCTCCCGGGCACCGATCTTCTTGCCCAGGTACTCCGGCGTCCGGCCGACCATCAGGCCGGCCACGAAAACCGTGATCACGGCGAGGATGAGCAGGCCGTACAGGCCCGCGCCGACGCCACCCGGGGCCACCTCACCCAGCATCATGTTGACCAGCGGCATCATCCCGCCGAGCGGGGTGAACGAGTCGTGGAAGGAGTTGACCGCGCCGGTCGAGGTGAGGGTGGTGACCGCGGCGAAGCTCGCCGAGTTGGAGACCCCGAACCGGGCCTCCTTGCCCTCCATCGCCGCGCCGAGCGCCTGTGGCACGGTCCCGTCTCCGGTCAGCTCGAAGACGTTGGTCAGGGTGATGCTGGCGACGGCCAGGATCGCCATCACCGCCACGATCGCGTAGCCCTGCCGGTTCTGCCCGACCATCCGGCCGAAGACCCGGGGCAGGCTGAACGGGATCAGCAGGATCAGGAACATCTCGAACCAGTTGGTCCAGGTGGTCGGGTTCTCGAACGGGTGGGCGCTGTTGACGTTGTAGAAGCCGCCGCCGTTCGTCCCGAGTTCCTTGATCACCTCCTGGGAGGCGACCGGACCGCCGGTGAGGGTCTGGGTGCCCCCGGTCAGCGTGCTCACGTCGGTGCCGCCGGAAAGGTTCTGCACCACCCCGCCGACCATCAGGACGATCGCGCCGAGCACCGCGATCGGCAGCAGGATCCGCAGGATGATCCGGACCAGGTCCACCCAGAAGTTGCCGAGCTGCGTGGTCCGGCTGCGGGCGAAACCGCGGATCAGCGCCACCGCCACCGCGATGCCGACCGAGGCCGAGACGAAGTTCTGCACGGCCAGCCCGGCCATCTGGACCAGGTGCCCCATCGTCGACTCACCCGAGTACGCCTGCCAGTTCGTGTTCGTCACGAAGCTGACCGCGGCGTTCCAGGCGATGTGGTCGGTCACCGGGTCGAAGCCGAGGGAGAGCCAGAGTTTGTCCTGCAGCCGGAGGAAGGCGTACAGGAACAGTACCGAGACCAGGGAGAAGGCCAGCAGGCTGCGGGCGTACGTGCCCCAGGACTGCTCGGCCTCGGCGTCGACGCCGACCAGCTTGTAGATGCCCCGCTCGACCCGGGAGTGCCGGCGGCCGGAGACCACCCGGAACATGTAGTCGCCGAACGGCCGGTAGACCGCGGCGAGCACCACGGCGAGCGAGACGAGGAAGATGACGCCCGCGGTTGTCGTACTCATCTAGAAACGCTCCGGGAACAGGAGTGCACACAGCAGGAAGACGGCCAGGCCGACGGCGAGGACCAGGCCGATCAGGTTGACCAGGCTCACAGCCGCTCCACCGCCCTGGCGATCAGGGCGAGGACCGCGAACAGCCCCACCGTCAGCAGCACGAACACGACGTCGATCACGTCAACGTCCTCTCCAGCACACGCGTCCAGACGACCGTTATCGGCCGCCAGAACCATGAAAGCCCTGTTGGAGTCGGTAGGAGGCCGGTTCTGACACCCCGACTACAACGTCCACCCGGTTCTTGACGCCGCCTTGACGCGCCAACCTCGGGGCGCCCGTCCGAGGCGCGGCAACCTACCGGGGTCGCGGCCTCCCCGGGCGGTTTCGCCGGAAACCGGCCGATGTCCTGGGTTTGCCGACCAGGCCACCGGGTAGCCGCCCGGTGAGCCATACGGGGGTGTGCGATGCCGGAATCCGAGTCCTGGGTGCACGAGGCCACGGCGACCGCCGAGGGGGGTCATCTGCATACCGACGACGGGGAGCTGTCGACCACCCTGGCCTCGCCGTTGGCCCCGCACTGCACCGGGCTCGCGCCGGAACAGCTGCTCGCTGCGGCGTTCGCCTCCTGTCTGCACCACGCGGCGGTGGAAGCGGCGAACGGGATCACCGACGAGGCCCACACCGTGCAGGTGCGTGCCCAGGCACGGCTGGCCCGGGAACCCGACGGCCGGTACCGGGCCGACGTACGGGCCAGCATCGCGTCGGTCGGGCTGAACCGGGCGCAGCTGACCGACCTGGCCCACTACGCCGAACGGCTCTGGCCGTTCGCCAGTGACGACAACCGGCACACCCTCACCGTCGGCCCGGCGGAACCCGGCGCCCGCTGAGGGCAAGCCGTGACCGGCCGCCAGGCAGGTGGGGAGCCGCCAGACAGCAGCTGAGGGGTCAGCGGAAGCCCGCGGTGACCGCCCGGTGGTCGCTCGCCGGGGTCCGGACGACGTCGGCGGACGACGCGGTGAGGCCCCGGTAGAGCACGTGGTCCGGCCGGATCACCGGCAACGCCGCCGGCCAGGTGAAGCCCGGCCCCCGACCGGCGTCGGCCTGGGCGTCGTGCAGCAGATCGGTCAGCGGCGCGATCACCCGGTCGGTGGTGGCGGTGTTGAGGTCGCCCAGGACGATGAGCCGTTCGGCGTCGTCCCGGCGCAACTGGGCGGCGAGTGCGGTCACCGTACGGTCCCGGGTGTCGGTGTCGCCGGCCCGGGCGGAGCCGAGATGTACGACGTACACCACCACGTCCCCACCGGGCGCGGCGACCACGGCCCGCAGAGCGCGGGTCCAGGCCAGGCCGGTGTCCACCCCGACCTCGTCCCGGATCGGGAACCTGCTCCACAGTCCGACGGTGGAGACGGAGACCTGGTGGGGGTACCGGTCCCGGAGTGTTCCGCCGACCGCCCGGCGGCCGACCTCGTCCAGCTCCTGCAGGCCGATCAGGTCGACCCCGGTGGCGGCGATGGCGGCGACCGTACCGGCCGGATCGGGATTGCCGGCCCGTAGGTTCTGGCTCGCCACCCGCAGCCGCGCCGACCCGCCGTCGCCGGACGGCAGCCACGCCGTGCCGAAGAGCAGCGTCCAGACCACCGTCGGCACGATCAGGGCGATGAGACCGTTACGGGACCGGCGCAGCAACGCGGCCAATCCGAGCAGTGGGATCCCGAGGCCGAGGAAGGGCGCGCCGGTGTCGACCAGGCTGCCGAACCCCCGCACGTTCGGGATCAACCGGTGACCGATCAGCAACAGCGTCAGGACCGCGGTCGCGAGCAGGATCAGCGTGCCGCGGCGACGCCATCCCGGGTCCGTCGCGCCCGACGCCTTGATCTTGCCCTCGGTCACCGACAGCATCGTACCCAGGCTCGGCCAGGCAACACCGGGAGCCGACGGATCAGCACCGGACCGAGGCACCCCACCCGTTCGACCTCCCCCGTTCACCCGAGGGCGGGATGGCCCGAACACCGGGCTCAGCTGATCTTCAGCGACACCGTCACGCCAGGCGGCGTTTCCTGCCGGCCAGGACCGATCAGCCCGGCGATTCGGAAATACCGTACTTATCGCTTCTCGACCCGGCCCCGTCCGGCGCTCGGCGATTGCCCGGTTGACCAGGCAAAACTGTGGTACAGGCCACCGCCACAGGGGGTCCCATCCTCTCAGCGGTTTCCTAACCTCGGCGAGTGCCTCACAGGGAACATGCTGATCACGCATCGCAGAACGAGACGGAAGGTGGCCGTTCGGACGAGGCCACCTCAGCCGACCGGAAGGTGGGCCGGCACCGGGCGGAGAACCCGCGCCGGTCGGGCCGGGCCTGGCGCCGGCTGCGATCCGTACTCGGCTCCGGCCCGGTACGCTTCGGGTCGGTCGCCGCGCTCACCTGCTGCCTCGGCACCGTCGCCTTCGTCGAGTCGCGGGCGGCCGACACACCGGCGCCCCCGCCGGCCGCGCCGAACGTGCTCGCCGAGCGGCGGGCCGCCGCCGAGAACGAGGCGGCGTCCCGGGGCAACGAACGGGCGCCGTCCCCCACGCCGTCGGCCACCGGCAGCCCGTCACCCGGCCAGCCGACCGTCCGCCCGACCGCCGCCCGTACCCGGATGACCAAGGCGAAGCGGCAGACCCGGCCCAGCCCGGTCGCCGGTCTTACCCAGGCCCAGATGGACAACGCGCACGCCATCGTCCAGACCGGGGTACGGCTCAAGGTCCCGCGCCGGGGTCTGGTGGTCGCCATCGCCACCGCGATGCAGGAGAGCAACCTCTACAACCTGGCCAACACCGGGGTGCCGGAGTCGCTGAACTACCCGAACCAGGGAACGGGATACGACCACGACTCGGTCGGGCTGTTCCAGCAGCGCCCCAGCTCCGGTTGGGGCACGGTGGCCGACCTGATGCGTCCCGCGTACGCCGCCGAGCAGTTCTTCAAGGCGCTGCTCGCCATTCCCGGCTGGCAGGAGATGAGCGTGACCGGCGCGGCGCAGGCGGTACAGGTCTCCGCCTTCCCGGACGCGTACGCCCAGCACGAGACGCGGGCGACCACGGTGGTCGGCGCCCTGGTCTGAGCGGGCGCCGGCCGCCGACTGGTCGACGCGGGCCGGAGACGGCCCGGGGACGGTGGGGTCAGCGGCGGGAGTCCGGAGTGGACGTGACGGCGACCGGCGCGGCCCGCTCGGTGTCGGTTCCCGGTCGGGCCGTCAACGCGTCGGGGACCGCCCGCAGGATCTCGTCCGCCCGTTCGGCCCGGAGTCGGCGGGCCTGCAGGGCCGCCTCGAAGTCCCGTCGTGCCTGTACCGCCTCGGCGTAGACCCGGTCCCGCACCTGACGGGCCTCCTCACGGGCCGCGGCCAGGTCAGCCTGGGCCCGGGCCCGGATTTCGGCGGCCTCCCGCTCGGCGCCGCGCAACACCGCCTCCTGTGCGGTGGCCCGGTGCGCGGCCAGCAGATCGCCGAGGCGGACGAGTTCCGCCCGCGCCTGGGCGAGTTCCGGTCCGACGTTCGCGGCGGCGTCCGTCGGCGCCGCCAGCCGGGCCAGCCGCTCGCCCAACTCCTGTAGGCAGCGATCGATCTGGTCCTGGTTCCGCTCCTGGTCGTAGCCAACTTCCACGACGGAAGATTCCATGCTTAGCCCCCCGGCAGCTGATGACCCTTGCCACCTCTGAATCCTCGTCACCGGGGCACGTCGGCGGAGCCGATGCGGAAAAAATGCTCACCATTCGGACGGCGCGCGCGGATCGCCGGACAGCCGGCCACCGTCCGGACCCGACCGGCGGCGGGACGTCACCGCCCGCTGGTCAGCGGCGTTTGGGCAGCACCACGATCTGGCCGAAGAACTCGTCGATCCGCCGGACGACCTCGTTGAAGTCGTCGAGGTCGATGGGCTTGGTCACGTACGCGTTGGCCCGGAGGCTGTAGCTGCCGAGCACGTCGTTCTCCGCGTTCGACGTGGTCAGGACGACGATCGGGATCGTCCGGAGGTCCTCGTCGCCCTTGACCTCGGTGAGCACCTGCCGACCGTCCATCCGTGGCATGTTCAGGTCGAGCAGGATCACGTCGGGCCGGCTCGCCCCCGTGTGCCGGCCCACTCCACGCAGGAACTCCATCGCCTCCTCGCCGTCACCGACGACGTCGATGGTCTTGGGTATCCCCGACCCGGCGAGCGCTTCCTCGATCATCAGTACGTCACCCGGGTCGTCGTCCACGACCAGGATCCGTACCGGGTTCGGTGCGGCTGCACCCATGAGACACCTGCCTCCGGTCGGCGAGAGGGCGCACGGCGGCCGGTGGCGCCGTCTCCCGCGAGAGCTCGTCCGGCAATCTATCGACCGTCGGATCGGCGAGGGAACAGTAGCCGATCAGCGGTCGCCCGCAACCGCCGGGTTCTGCACGGTTTCGTCGTACCGGAGCAGGTCGGCCAGGCCGCTGATCCGCAGCACCCGGTCGACCCGACCGGTCGCCCCGGTCAGCCGGAGCCAGCCGCCGCGTTCCGTCGCGAGGTCGTCGCCCCGGACCAGGGCGGCGAGTCCACTGGAGTCACAGAACGCCAGGTCACCGAGATCCACCAGGACGTGCCGGTGCCCCTCGTCGAAGACCTGGTCGAGGGCGGCGTTCAGTTCCGGGGTGGTGCTGAGGTCGAGCTCACCGGCCAGTCGCACCCGCACATACCGTTCGTGTGACAGTTGACTCACGGAGAAAGCCACCGCCCGCTCCCTCCCGCGTACGCCCTCGCAGCTGACGGGCGGCCCATACTTGCAGTCAGACAAGTATAAGCATGCCCTAGATCGGCTCCAGCGGGCCCGGACACACCCGGCGCCCGCCACCGACCGTGCCGGTTCGTGCCGGAATCTGCTCGGCCGCCCCGGATCCGGGCCCCGGTTTGGTCCCGGAAGTCGGGGGAAGGCGCCACCGGTCGGCCACGACAACACCGGAGGTTCGACCAGGAAGAGGGCAGCCATGGCGGTACGGAGGATTCCGACGGTCACCCTGCCGTCCGGGGAGACGGTACCGGCGTTGGGTCAGGGCACCTGGGGCATGGCGGAGGATCCGGCTCGGCGGGACGACGAGATCGCCGCCCTGCGGGCCGGGGTCGACGCCGGCCTCACGGTCGTCGACACCGCCGAGGTGTACGCCGACGGCGGTGCCGAGGAACTGGTCCGTACGGCGCTCGGCGACCGCCGCGAGGAGATCTTCCTGGTCAGCAAGATCTCCTCTGAGCACGCCACCGCGATCGGGACCCTGGACGCCTGCCAGCGCAGCCTCGACCGACTCGGTACCGACCGAATCGACCTCTACCTGCTGCACCAGCGAGGGGACGCGCCGCTTCCGGAGACGGTCGAGGCGTTCACCACGCTGATGACCAGGGGGCTGATCCGGCACTGGGGAGTGAGCAACTTCGACGTACCGGACGTGGTCGAGTTGACCGGGATCCCCGGTGGGACCGCGGTCGAGACCGACCAGATCCCGTACAACCTCACCCGCCGGGGCATCGAGTGGGACCTGCTGCCCCGCTGTCGGGCGGCCGGGCTGCCGGTGATGGCGTACTCACCGCTCGAACGCGGGCGGATGCTCGACCATCCGGTGCTGGCCCGGGTGGCCGCCCGGCACGGCGCGACCCCCGGTCAGGTCGGCCTGGCCTGGCTGCTGCGGCAGGAGGGGGTCTGCACGATCACCAAGGCGAGTACGCCGCACCGGGTCCGGGAGAACCGGGCGGCCGTGGACCTGGACCTGACCGAGGACGACGTCGCCGAACTCGACGCCGCCTTCCCCCCGCCGGACGGCCCGCGCCCCCTCGAACTGCTCTGAGACCGCGGGCCCCGGTCGGGACCGGCCCCGATCGGCCGGTCAGGCGCCGGCCGTCGGTTCCAGCCGGGCCGGCCGCTTTGTCGGTTCGGCGCCGAGTTCCTCCGGCCGGGCGGCGTCCTCGGGCTCGCCGTTCTCCGGTGGCTGGAACAGGTACCGGACGAAGTCGCCGCCCGACTCGTTCTCGTCCGCGCCGGGCCACTGCCCGACCGAGTCGACCCCGACAACCTCCCGGCTGCCGTGGTCGCTCTCCTCCAGCAGCGCCCAGACCGACACCGGGTACGACCGGGTCGTGTCCGGGTCGAGGCGCCAGCGGGCGTACCAGCCCGGTCGGGCGGGCACGATCTCGACGATCCTCTTCATGGTGACCTTCCCTCCGGTACCTCGGAAGTGCCACGAGCTGTCCCGATCATCGGCGCGACCGGGGTGAGCCCTCCTCACCCCACCGAGATGAGCGGACGCCGGCCGCCGGCGGCGGGCGTTTCGCCGATGCCGCCACGGGAAGGCGAACCGGACCGGTCCGGCCGCGATGCGCCGCCGGCCTGGTCCGATGGTCGCGACACGCGGAGCGAGGCGAGGTCATGGGAAAGCAGATGGAGGGTGACAACCAGCGGCGCCGGGCGTTGGCCAGACAGGCCCGCCAACGGGGCCGTCGACCGAGTGAGGTCGGCGCCACCCTCGGTGCCGACAAACAGCTCGAAAGCCTGGACCGGGGCCGGCGCAGCGGTCCACCACCGTCGGGTGCCCGCAAGCCGAGCACCGAGCGGGGTGGCCCAACCACGCCGCCGCCGGCTCCGGCGGAGCGCCCGATGCCGCTGCCCGACGAACCGGCGACCGCCGGGCCCGGGGTCGCCGTCATCACCTACCGGGACCTGGTCTCGGACGTCGGGCGCCGGGCCGGTGTCGACTTCGACCAGGCTCGGACGGCGGCCGAGGCCACGGTGACCGCGCTCGCCCTGGCCCTGGACGTCGCCGACCGGCAACGTCTGCTCGACGCGGTACCCGGGCAGCTCTGCGACGAGGGGTCGCTGGAGTCCGGAAACCGGCGCCGGGACCTCGCCGGTTTCCTCGACGAGGTCGCCCGGCTCAGCCGACGCACCCCCGAGCAGGCCCGATACCAGGCCCAGGCGACGTTGAGCGCCCTCGCCGAGCAGGACCGGGCGCTGGTCGAGTCGCTGGACCTGCCGGAGGATCTCCGGGACCTGCTCGGCCCACCGAACGCCGGGGGCGGCCTGGTCGACCCCAGCGGCGCCACCGCCGGCCTGACCGAGGACGAGCTGCGGGACGCGTTGGCCACACTGCCGTACTGGTCGGGGGACCGGAGCCGGCTGACCCGCACCATCGAACTGCCGGCGGAGAACCTCGACCGGGTACTCGGTCGGCTGGCCCGGCTGCGACCGGAGACCGGTCGGGGCCCGAGCATCGGGCGTCAGTCGCCGGACAGCGCCGTGATCACCGTCCGGACCCGGGCACTGGACGCGGTGACCGCGCTCGACGTCGACCTGGCGCACCAGATCGACGACGCGATCGACGAGGTCGCCGCCGGAATGGCCTCCTCCTGACCGGGCCTGCTCCTGGCCCGGCCAGCCAGCACCCTCGCCGCCCGCCCACCGGGACAGACCCGGTGGGCGGGCGGTGCGCCGTGGCACCACCCCGGGCTGCCTAGCGCCGGACTGGCAGTTCGGGGGTGGAACTCTCCAGCGGCACCGCGTTGGCCGGCACCAGCCCGAGCTGTACGGCCTGCCGGGTCAACGCCGCGTCGAGCAACCAGTCCGCGCTCACCCGGGCCCGGTTGCCCGGCATCGCCAACAGGTGGTAGCCGCGGGTGACCGCCTTGGCCGGCAGCCCGGCCAGCGGCACGTGCAGCGGGTTCGCCGCCGCGTCGGTCCCGCCCAGGTCGACGACAAAACCCAGGTCGTGATGCCGGTACGGACGCCGTCTGCCCTGCCCGTAGGAGGCGGCGACGTTGTGCGCGGCGAGTTTGCCCTGCCGCTCGGCGTGCTGCGCGGTCATCGCGGTCAGCTGTCCGGGTCGGGTCAGGTCCGGTACGGCGGCCGCGTCACCGCAGGCGAAGATCTCCGGGAAGCCGGGCACGTTGAGGAACTCGTCGACCACGAGTCGCCCCTTCTCGGTCTGCAGACCGAGGTCGGCCACCAACGGATCGGGGCGCACGCCGACGCACCAGATCAGGGAGCGGGTCGGGAGGTACTGGCCGTCGCTGAGGCGTACCCCCTCGGCGGTCGCCTCGGCGACGGTGCAGCCCATCCGGACGTCGACCCCCCGGCCGTCCAGCACCCGACGGGCGGTGTCGGACATCCGCTGGTCCAACTCGGGCAGGACCCGCTCGGCGATGTCGAGCAGCAGCCACCGTGGGCGTACCCCGAGCCGGGGGTGCTGGGCGGCGAGCGCGTCGGTGAAGAGCTGGCCGTGCGCGGCGACCTCGGTGCCGGTGTAGCCGGCGCCGACGACGACGAAGGTGGTGCGGGCGTCCCGTTCCGCCGGGTCGTCGGTCGCCTCGGCCAGTTCGATCTGGCTGACCACGTGGTCGTGCAGGTACAGCGCCTCCGGCAGGCCCCGGAACCCGTGCGCGTGCTCGGTGACCCCGGGGATCGGCAGTAGTTTGTTGACACTGCCGACGGCGAGGATCAGCCGGTCGTAGTGGAGCTCACCGGGATCGCCCTCGGCGCCGGTGTAGTCGACCCGGCGGTCCTTCAGGTCGACGTGGTTCGCCTCGCCGATGACGATCCGCACTCCGGGCAGCGTGCCGGCCAGCGAGACCGAGATCCGGCTGGGCTCGAGGATCCCGGCGGCGACCTCCGGCAGCAGCGGGAGGTAGAGGAAAAAATCGGTCGGGTTCAGCAGCATGATCTCGGCCTGTCCCCGGGCGATCCGGGACAGGTTCTTCGCCGCGTGGTAGCCGGCGAAGCCGGCCCCGACGATGACAACGCGCGGTTTTGTCATGCCGCCGCCGTTTCCCGGTGACAAGCCGGGCAAACCTCGGCTTGGCCGTGAGCAGCCACGACGGGTTCGGCAGACGCAAACCGGTCGAGCCGAGACATCCAGGGCGTTGACAGTCCTGCCGCACATTGATGACCATGACGCATGGCCATCCATGACCCTCAGGGCGATGGGCCCACGAGGCCCAGCCGCCG